>CAZIYW010000167.1:0-8579 GCA_964543525.1 uncultured Fibrobacterota bacterium
AGAATCAGAAACAAGGGGGGCTTCTGCACCATCAATGCAGGAAAAGTTTACGAGGGCTGCATATTTTTCGGAGGGCCATCCCGAAATATGCTGAGGCAGAACTTCCTGCTGAGCAGTGTACTATTTTATGCCTATTCACTTAAACTTTTATTTTCTTACCCTTTTAACTCCCGAAATATGTAGCTTAAAACCTTGGTTAGCTATTAGTTCGGCCACTGCATGCTGTCAGAAGCCTGCCCCTATATTATGTTAATAAAGAAAAATACGATTAGCGAATAGCGGTTTCAGAAGTATAATTTCATAATTCGCTAATACAAATACACTTTTATGAATTTATGTAATTCTTGTATTAACTACATGTTAAGGATTTTACCTCATGAATAAAATCATATTAATAGTAGTAACAATCTGTTTTATTTCCTATGCCCGGGAAACTCCCAATTGGTTCTGGCAGAATCCAATACCGCAAGGCAACACCTTATCTGCGGTACAGGTACTTGATGACAATACCATAATAGCCGCTGGTGGCGGTACGATCATGAAAAGCACAGACGGTGGCTCCGGGTGGAATATTTTTTTCAGCGAGATAAGTGCGACAACCCATATTGAGGACCTGTTTTTTGTTGATAATACCACGGGCTGGGCCTCAGGCGGGAATGGTGTGATCTTAAAAACTACCGACGGCGGTGATACATGGTTTGAGCAGGACAGCAGGACCAAGGCTACTCTGAATGCAATATTCTTTCTCGATGAAAATATCGGATGGGCAGTAGGCGATGAAGGTGCCATTGTTAAGACATCCGACGGTGGCTCTACCTGGAATGCAGAATCCCTTGGCGATTCACTCCATTTTGAAGGGGTGCATCTGGTGAGCGGTGACAAGGGAATTGTTACCGGATGGACTAATTACAGCGGAATGACTTTCTCTACAACAAATGGCGGCACATCGTGGAATCAACGGTTCTCAATAGAAAACCGTAATTTATTCAATCTGGTTTTTACCGATGACAACACGGGGTTCGCACCCGGCGAATGGGGAATGATTGAAAAAACCACTAACGGTGGATCGAGTTGGACAAAGACCAGCAACATGTCCGGCGACGAATTGTATGCAGTCGGTTTTGAAAGTTCGTCCAAAGGATGGGCCGTGGGCCAAAGCGGTGTTATTCTCAAAACCAGCAGCACGGGCAGCTCCTGGAGTAGCTCAAGCAGCCCTACAACAAAATACCTGTATGAAATTGATTTTTCAGGCAGTACCGGCTGGATAGTAGGTGAAGCCGGAGTCCTTCTGACCAACAGCGGTTCATCATGGACCAATAAACTCGAAGGTGTACCTGAGGATTTGTACGGTGTGCATTTTATCGATACTTTAACAGGATGGGCCGTGGGCGTCAAAGGAACTATTCTCAAAACCAGCAATGGCGGCGCTGAATGGCAGCAGCAGGATAACGATTCAATTAATCCGCTTCATGCGGTTTATTTTATCGATGAAAATACCGGCTGGGCTGTCGGGTGGTACGGTATTATTCTCAAAACCACCAACGGTGGCTCCGACTGGAATGCCCAGACAAGCGGTACCGTATTTAACCTGAACGCTGCCTATTTTACCAGCGATCCCGAGACCGGTTTTCTGGTGGGAGACTCGGGTACCATTCTTACCACTTCCGACGGAGGATCCAAATGGAGTGCGCAGACAAGCGGAGTGAGAGCGAACCTTTACTCACTCAGTTTCTCTTCTCCGGACAGCGCCTGGGCCGTCGGTGACGCCGGCGCTATCCTTTTCACCGGAGATAAAGGATCAAAGTGGCAGGAACAGACGAGTAATACTGCAAAAGCCCTGCATGGAGTCCATTTTACTGATCTCAAAACAGGCATTGCAGTCGGCGATGACGGAACAATATTAAAAACAACTGATGGCGGTGTAAAATGGGAAGAAAAAACATCGGGAACGGAAGAGAACCTGACTTCAGTCTATTTTATCGATTCCAAAGCAGGCTGGGCGGTTGGTGACCGGGGCACTATAATATGTACGGGCGACGGAGGCAACACCTGGCAAAAACAGATCCCCGGAACCCTGAATAAGCTGTATGGCGTCTTTTTCGGGAGTGTAACCACAGGATGGGTGGTCGGTCAGCACGGTACTATAATGAAAACGAACAACGGTGGTTCCACAGCAATTAAACATAATATCCTTCATGCAGGCGCCGCCCCGAAAGTAACCATTTCATCCTCACCGGTTAAAGGTTTTATACGAAAAATATCCTATACACTCCCCTATGCCGCCGATGTGTCCATCAGACTATTTGATATACACGGCAGATTGATTACAGTACTCAGGCATGAATCTCAAAAGCCGGGAGATTATTTCTGTAATTTCAATACTGAACATGTGTCAAGCGGATTGTACATCGTGCGGTTTAAAGCGGATAATGCCGTGATGCCCGTCAAGCTACACATCGTAAAGTAACAACAGTACCGTTGTTTAAAATCAATCACCAATTTCCGGTTATTTATTTACAGTTATAGGCCGGATAACGGTTTTATCTTCCGTTTTTACTCTTATAAGGTATTTCCCTGCTGAAACCGGAGTGTTAAATGGAAACTCCGTCCCACCGTATCCTTTCCGTGAAAAAACACTCACGCCCTGAAGATTGAACACTGAAACATCGTGAGGGCCGGGCGAGGAGATTACAATTGAATATCGATCGGAAGATATCCGTTTCACCAAAAACGGTGATGCTTCGGCGCTCTGCTGGGTATGACTGATTAAGGTTAACTGCTCTTCGGTCTTGCTAAGTAGAGCGTCGGTTTTACTCTCAATGGTACTGTATCCTCCGCTCATGATAAACTGGTGCGTATATACCACAATACCTCTGATATCAATCAGGGTACATGAGGTCGGTCCGGGATCGTACAGATTTTTCCAACGGTTATCCATTTGGTCTATAAGAGCGGGAATAGTCATATTGTATTTGCTCGCATATTTCTCATAAAACGCTATCCGTTCCTCGAATGTCTTGGGTTGTGGAGTAGTGGAATTGGGATGCGTCTCTTTTACATACACATCAAACATGGCAATATTCGGATTATTCTTGTATTTTTCGTACAGTTTTTGCCGTTCTCCCGCGGCGTTTACAAAAGGTCCTCAACACAGGTTGCCCGATATCAGCAGCACCACCTTATGGCCGCGAAAATGGGAAAGGGTTACCGAATCCTGGGTATGTAGATTGTAAATAGTGAAATCCGGTGCGGGTTTACCGATTTCCGGAACAGCAAAAATGAAAGTTATTGAAGTGATAACAAGTAGTCCGACAAAAGCGAATTTACTCATACGCTCCCCTGATATGAAAATTCCCTCTCCCTATATAATTTATAATTAAACCAGCCAGTTTGCCCGCTTTTTCTTCGAAATATTTCTATAATTTAATTCCTTTTTTTAACTCCGTCAAAGGGATGAACCGGATCATGCATGAAAATTCCCGGGATCCGGGGTCCTCAGATGAAAAATATATCTGTTTTTTGAAAAATCTCCAAACGGTAAACCCTTGATAACGTATATTTAAATCCGCAATTATGAATCTCTCTCTATTAGGCGAACTTGCAGCGTTGGGAACGGCCATTTCCTGGTCATTCGGCTCAATCTGCTTTACCATATCTTCACGGCGTATCGGCCATAATGTGGTAAATCAGTTGCGCCTTACCATTTCACTGGTACTGCTTGTCACTGCTCACTATGTTATTTACCATCACTGGATACCTGCAGGCCTCACATGGGATCGCTGGTTCTGGCTTGGGTTTTCCGGTTTAATCGGGTTTGTTGTCGGTGATCGTATGCTGTTTAAATGCTTTGTTATAATCGGCCCCAGACTCGGTATGCTTATGATGGCTCTGACTCCCGTATTCGGTGTTATCATCGCCCGGCTCTTTCTATCAGAAGCTCTCGCTGTAAAGGATATTCTGGCCATTGCAGTCACCCTGTGCGGAATCTGTCTGGTAATCCTGAAAAGCGAAAACCGTCTGCAGGTGGAAAGTAATTTTACAGCAGGTATTCTTCTCGGTATCGGCGCCGCATTCTGCCGGGCACTGGGATTGATCCTGTCAAAAAAAGGCCTGCACGACAATTACCCGGCCCTCTCCGGAAATATCATCAGAGTTTTTATCGGCGCCCTCTTCCTGTGGTTTGTGCCGTACCTGCGAGCCGGCAGGTACCGGATGGTGCAGATACTCAAAGATTCGGCAGCAGCAACAGCGCTCTTCGGCGGGGCCTTTCTGGGACCGTTTGTCGGTGTGTGGCTCTCCCTTGTTGCAGTGAAATATGCCCATGTGGGTATCGCCTCCACACTGATGGCACTTCCCCCTGTATTTCTTATACCGCTGTCACGTTTGGTCTTCAAGGAAAGAATAACGGTACGGGCGGTAATCGGTACGGTTACAGCGCTTGTGGGAGTTGCTTTGATATTTGTATAAACTGATTACCTGATTCAGGACTCAACTGTAGCGCTCCCTCAATCCCCCACAGGAAGGGGAGTAAAAACAACTTCCCTTTACACGGCAATCATTAGACTTGTTGCATAATTAAAATTAACATGAAAAAATATGCTGTTTATACTTAAAAAAAGGCACTTTTTAATCCTAAAAACAAATTATGCAACAACTCTATTATATACTTACTTTTACTGTAGTTACAGTATTATTGCAGGATAAATAAGAAAAGGAAGGCTGTGCACCTCCCTTTCCCAATCGGTGTGATCACGAACCGATACATCTATTTTAATTGTCAGGGGCAGAATACCCTCTGACAAGCAGGTAGTGCTAATATACTACATATCCAACATGAATTCCAGGATATCTGTGTTTCGAAATTGAGAATTCGTTATGAAAAATATTTTCAAATTCCTCCTTATTACCTCTCCTTATTGCAGCACATTCTTTTTCGTGGGATTATTACCCTTTACACTTTGGCTTGCAGGGTATGGATGTTAAAGTGATAATGTGTCTCGATTCAAATCGACTGTTACTTGCAGTTGCCGATAATTCATTTTATTATTATAAACTCCATGAAAACAATGACTGGAAAAATATTGAAGCTCCTGACAACGATACAATACTTGATGTAAAATGCATTGACGATAAAAAGATAGTTGTTTTTACCCGCCCGCCGGACAATCCATTTCTAGTTCATACGTATCACGGGAAATTCACCGGGGCTGATGAACTTCACATAGAAACTTCACATAGAGTTTTCTGTCATTGGCAGTTTTCCGGGATTTCACTCTTGTAATGCCTCGGAAAACCGGATTATTATCGGCTATGCCAACAAATTGTTTATCAGCACAAAAACCGGTTCAGAATTTGGCGCTTTTACAATTTACAATACTCCGTCACTCTTTTATCTTTTATTTCAGCTAATATCCACCATCCACCTATCCAATATCCGATCTCACACCGGCTCAACTCTCCGTATCTCCACAGTAACCGCCCCAAATTCCTGCATTACTTTCCCGCTCAGATAAAACACCTCCTGATTCATCAGATAGCGGATAAATTTGGCATAGGCATCGGGAAAGAGGACGGTTTCGCACATGCCGGTCTCATCTTCAAAGCTGACAAACTGCATGGGATCACCGAATTTTGTCATGACCGTTTTTGCGGTAACACACCAGCCATAGAATGAAACCACTTTATCAACAAATCTCTCTATTGCATTAATTTTTATCACGTTACGGTACTTTTTTCTGTAATTAATCAGTGTAATCGGATGGCACACGGTCAGAAATCCAAGCATCTTATATTCAGCACGCAGCAGATCACGTTTCGGATACTGTTTCAGTTCAGGCGTACCGGTATTTCTCCCCGTGCGGTAAAAACTGCGCATCTGCCAGAAAAGCTTTGAGCGGTTTGCCTGCGGCTCGAGACTGTCACAGGCCCCGGCATAGATCAGCATTTCCGCGTCATTTTCTTCCATTTCAGTACGTTTCAGCAGATTGTGCAGATTTGAATAAGGACCATTGGCGCCTCTTTCCAGGACAATAATTTTCCGTGCATTCTCAGAAAGCCCCTTAATCTGACATAAACCGACCCGAATCTGCCTGTCGCGGGCCTTAAACTTGTCCACACTGTGATTAACATCCGGAGGCAGAATTGTAATACCGAGGCGCTGGCATTCGCTGATATAGGCCTGGGTAGTATAAAATCCGCCATAATTGCTTATAACAGCGGCCATCATCTCTGCAGGATAGTGTGCCTTCAAATAGGCTGACTGGAAAGATACCTGCACATATGACGCTGAATGGGGTTTGCAGAAGGAGTAACCGGTAAAAGAGAGGCACATCTCCCAAATCTTTGCAATGCTTTGATTATCAACGCCTTTCTTTGCAGCGCCACGAAAAAATTTCTCACGGAAATCGTTCAGCTTGAACTGCCGGTCCTTTTTGGACATAATTTTACGCAGCGCATCAGCCTCGGATGAGGAAAAACCGGCAAGTGCCATGGCGACCCTGGCAACATCCTCCTGGTAGACCATGATACCGTAAGTTTCAGCCAGTACTTTACTCAGCAGCGGATGTTCCGGGATATAGTCACCACCGTGAAGGCGCCTTATATACTCGTTTATATACTTATTCGCAGCAGGCCGGATAATGGATGAGTGAATTATCAGATGCTCGAAATCGCCATGACCGGTTTTCTTTTGGAGCAGTCTCGTTGCCGGTGATTCAACATAAAACACCCCAATGGAGCCACCTGAAGCGAGCATATCGATTGTTTTCTTATCAGAAGCCGGATCCCAGCGTTTTTCATCGAATGAAATCCTGTTGTTTTTAATATTTTGTATGGCATCACGAATCACCGCAAGCGAGCGATTGCCCAGCAGATCTATTTTAACCAGCCCCATGTCTTCAGCGCCGTCCTTCTCCCAGTGAATCACCTGATACCCTTTCGGTGACGGCTGCACAGGGACATACTGCCATATCGGATAAGGAGTTATAACCACACCGCCGCAATGGGCGCCGATACCGCGGGGAATGCCTATCAGCTTCCGGGCGGTGGTAATAATCTCAGGCCAGGGATCATCGAGCGGCAGGTGTTTTGTTCGCGGATGCTTCGTAAGCATCTCACCGATATTGATGCCCTGCCTGCCCATTTCATAAAAACAGGGAAACCGTTTGGTAACGGTGCTGATTTCCGATTCGGTCAGTCCATAGACACGTGCTGTTTCCCGCATGGCCATACGGGGCTGAAAGGTCAAGTGGTTGGCAACCATGGCTGTATACTCTCTGCCATACTTGCGGAACACATACTCAAGCACATCATCACGCTCATCCCAGGCAAAGTCGACATCGATATCGGGTGGATCGACCCGCCCCGGATTGAGAAAACGCTCGAACATGAGATTGTAGCGTATTGGATCCACGTTTGTTATACCGAGGCAATAGGCAACACAACTTGCAGCGCCGGAGCCTCTGCCGCAGGTGCGTGGTGACTGTTTCACGATATCATCAACTACCAGGAAATAACCGGCAAAGCCCTTACCGCAGATCAGATCAAGCTCATAGTTTAATCTATCCTTAACCGTCTGATTTATAAAAGAATATCGCTGTTTTGCACCCTCAAAGCACTTCTCCCGCAGTTCCTGTTCCGCATAGTCATCCATACCAAGCTCAGGCATGACCGGTACTCCAAAATCGGTATATGAAAGAACCGTTTCAGCAAATCGCTCGGTTTCAGCAAGCGCGTCACAGAACACTGCAAATTTTTCAGTAACGGTCTCCCATGATTGGAGAATGCTGTTTTCAGGATAAAGGTCGGCAGGCAAAACACGGCTGAGTGAGGTATTTAAATCGATAGCACGGAGGAGCTTGTGTATTTTAAAATCGTCCGGAGTTATAAATGCTGCCTGTGGTATAATAAGACAGGGTACTCCCCTGTCACGAATCAACGAGGGCGGTTTCTTCAAGTCTTTGATTCTATAAAAGACAGGTAGTACATTTTCAAGTTCTTTTAAAAGCTCAACCGAGTCGGATACCGCATACAATCCTTCACTGTTTTTGCATAGTGACTGCACAATTTCAAAGTCACTTTTACAGTGCTTGTCGGTTATAACTTTGCACATATGAGAATAGCCGACAGCGCCGTGGGAATAGAGCAGAACCGATCCATTTTCTGATGATATTTCCGCACCGATAATTGGGCGTAACCCGATTTTATCACACGACTTAAGAAAATCCGGGAGGCCGTAGAGATTATTGCGATCCGTGATTGCAACGGTGGAATACCCGAGCTCTTTTGCTCGCAGACAGAGCTCGTATGGCGAATATATGCCATGCATGAGTGAGAAAAAGGTGTTTATTGAAAGTAACGGCGCCATCATAGTAACAATTTGCCTGTTGAGGTATCACAGTGAATTTAATCGTCCTCCTCCTTTTCCTCGTCGTCTTCCTCGCTCTTTTCTTTCTCTCCCTCCCTTTCTACGAATCTCCCATTCTCCAATCTATTTAAGAGAAAAACCGAGAGCGAGGAGGAGGAAGAGGTTAACTATGTTAGGAATATAATCAAGGGTTGCATCTTTCAGAAAAAAAAGC
>CAZIYW010000168.1:0-8537 GCA_964543525.1 uncultured Fibrobacterota bacterium
TTACCACGCTGGACATCGGTGCAATGGCACTTGCCTACCTGCCCGGGGATCTGAAAACCACCATGGGCAGGCTTATTGTATCATTTGAAACAAACGCCTTTACCGAACCTGGTTTACAAAATGAAACTTCAAAGGAATGGATACAGAATGCCTATGACCTGTTGAGCGGCTGTTATCGCTACGACCTCACCAAGGATTTTATTCCCGATACCGTTGAGGTGAATTCTGAAGGAAACTTTACGCTTACCTATGAAAATAACGGTGAGCATGATATGCACAACGTGCAAATATCCGACACCATACCCTCCTGTCTGGAATTCATCAGCAGTACACCGTCACCGGCCGGTAATACCGCCAATTTTTACTGGTGGATTATACCGACAATTGCACAGGGAACCTCATCGACCGTTACGGTGCATTACCGATGTACCTCCTTACCGACACAAGCTCGGAAAGGAGGTATCCATGAATAAGCAGTTCCGCTTTATGTTCGCGGTACTGGTTTCCGTTCCAACATTTCTCTTCAGCGCAATGCAGATGAGAAACCTCCGTGTTGAACCCGAGTTTTTAAAACCGGGTGAGGAAGTCACCGTGTATGTTGAGGCGGTGCATGATTACGGAGTCTTTATAAACCTGGCTGGAGTTTTTTCACTTGCCAATACGACCTGGGATAACGATGAAGATTATCTCTTTCTTTACAGCGGGGGTGAGGGACTCACGGCGCTCGATCCGCCAATTCCGCAGGTGTATGCCCATCGGTACATGAACCCCGATCAAACATTTGTCGGATGGTATGAATACAGCTGGCGGACAACCGTTCCGGCGACTTTTACCGAAGGGCAAATGGTGACATTAATCCTCAGAGGCACGCAGCAGAATATGCCGATGGTTACCGCGATGAATCCCCAGGATGAAATCAGTATAACTGTTGAGGTCGCTTCCAATAAAGGGGTTGCCTATAATACGGCCAGGATGGGTGAAAAGATCGCGACGGATAAACTTATTATTGTTGATGTTGCCCCGACAGCCGATCTTACGGCAACACCGCCTCATCCGGGTACCGATACGGTATATATTTATTCGACCCCGACACTTGACGTTGATCTCTGGACGAACGCGGATTCGATTTATTATACCGTTGACGGTACCGATCCCGAAAATGATCCCAATGCAGTCGGTATTGACAGCACAGGAACCGTAACAATTACCGGTGATACTGTAAAAATATGGGCTATTGCTAAAGGAGCCTTATTTACCCCCATAAAGAAGGCATGGATATATATTTGCGAATTGCCCGCCTTGAAAATTATCGCTGATCCCGGTGACGGTACCCATTTTCAGATAGATACGACTATAACTCTTACCGTGCTGTTCGGATCGGATACAGTGACTGATGCTGGTATCTATTACACGCTTGACGGTTCTGCGGCAGACTCAACCAATCCCAATACGATTGTTTATACCGGCCCGTTTACTATTAAAAGGAGTCTTACGGTTAAAGGTATAGCCTATAAATATGGATATGTACCCGGTACCGGAACATGGACCTGTATACGGGACATTATCGGCACACAAATTTGGGCGGTTCCGGATAGCGGCACTACATTCGGACCGAACCTGAAGGTCTCTTTATATACCAATGCAGATTCGATTCATTACACCGGCGACGGATCCGATCCCCTGGTGAATGGAGTTCCCTACACCGGCCCATTTACCGTATCTGATGATATATCAGTGGTCAAGGGATTTGCTTTCGGCGACGGGTATGATACTGCTTCCGGGATATGGATTTATTATCGCGATACGGTGCCGGATGTAATCGCAAATCCGGGTAGCTGTGAATTTACATCCAGTGTTTCGGTTGAACTCACTCTTTCTGAACCGTGGCCCGGAGCGGTGATTTACTACACGCTTGACGGCAGCGATCCCGATACTTCCGGCAGTACAACCTTTGTATATGACGGCACACCCATTATAATTACCGAAACCACCACGCTGAAAGCACAAGCGTGTGCAGAAAATGCCATGCCGAGCAAGATTACCACTGAAGTCTATACCCTTGTATTTGCAGTAATCAATGCCTGGTACCTGGATGCAAACGGCGATGGGGCAATTGACCGGGCAAAACTGGAAATAAATAAAGAAACAGACAAACTGCCTCTGGAAATACAATTTACCAATCCATTAGATGCTTCCGATAAAAAAACAGTGAGCGGTAGCCAAATCTCATGGTTAAATAATGACCCTTCTACAAAAAGCATAATTGCACTTTTTAGTAAGCCTTTCGCGTATATCAGTATTACTGATTTCACCACTGATACGTATGGGCAGGTTCTCGCCGGGGACTATTCAAAGGAGCCGTTTAATATCAATGACGGCGTTGCACCGGTAATTGATAAGGCGACTTATTGTCCCGGGAAAATTCTTAATAACGAGACACTGAAACGAGCAAATGATACTTTGGTGGTCCGCTTTTCGGAAGAGGTTAATCCATTTGGCATTGCTGTCATTCAGCCGTTCAAATTTGTTACTGAAGAGGGAGCCTTCTACCTTATTGACGTGCAAAAAATGAGCAGTAATAAAAATCTCGTACAATTTCTGGTTCCAGAAGATGGTATCCATGGTGTTGACTACCCCACAAAGGGAGACAGTATTTGGATAGATCATACCTTCGGAATAACCGATCTGAAAAATAATAAACAGATTATTGAGAATAACCGCCACGCGGAGCTGAAAGTCAAGCCAAAACCGGTCACGTTTGTTATCAGTGCATTGGTGCCTTTTATACCGGCAAAGAATCTTTCAGGCATTCCGGATCTGGATAACATTTCGGACGATGCTCTGCAGGTATTACTCCAGCAGGGTGGGCTGGTTATTATTGTTGATTTTCTCACCGAGGTACTTGAAACGGAGAATACAATTACCTGTAGGATGGAAATATTTGATCCGCTGGGTAATATGGTTGCAGAATGTCCGAACAGAAGAGATAAATCCGGGAATTTACAGATAGGCATCCGGCAGAAGGATAACCTGACACAACTGGTTATCTATTGGACCGGTCAGAATCGTAATGGTCGAACGGCAGGTATCGGTTCCTATCTGGGGATAATCAATGTCACCCTGACCGATCTCATTGAAAACAGTACTTATTTCCGGACTACCGGTAAAGTAATGATTGGAGTGCATGAGAAATAATCGGGAACTTCAGCCCGTATCAGCACCTCACAGAATGCACTGCAATTACCTTACATGACTACGATATGTGTCGTATACTCAAGTCCCGGTGCCGTAATACGGACAGTATACACACCGCCGGCCGCCTGAAACGGCAGGGGCATGGAATTATGGCCCTTCTGTAACAATCTGTCGGTTACTTCACCGATACAGCGCCCGGACGAAGAATAAAACCTCACCGAAACTTTTCGCCGGTGCGGCGTGTTCAGATGAAGAACATTCTTGACAATATATCCTTCGATAAATGATACGTTGTTTTGTGTTTTTTTCTCTGCAGCAGGCGTCGCCATATCATAGAGCTCAAGGAGTTCCTGTTCGCTGAGAGGCCTGTTGTATATGCGGACATCATCGATCATACCGTCAAAAAATTTCGGATCCATTCCCTGATAATCACCGTTGCCCCAGTATCCTTTACCGAACAGGATAATTTCCTTTCTTACCGCGTCGGCAAAGAAAAGTGAGGTGTATTTACTACCGAAGATATACCCGGTCATAAGCTCACAATCATGATATCCACTGTTGCCGTTGTCGGTTACTATACCGGAAAAGAGATGCCAGTCCCCCACGGAGACTGCTTTTTTGCTGTTTCACATAGTGGGATTGGGGTTACCCGGACCGTTTGCCGTTGAACCGTCGCCGCCGGTAAAAAATGTCCAGAACCGTCCGTGCGACCAGTCTTGCGGCAGAACATTACCGTGTCCTAGCTCAACAACAAAACCACCGTTACAGGCATCCATACCGCTCGAATAGGGGCCGTCTTTGCCGTAATAAAACATCGGCTCAATTTGACCATGACCGGTAGATATTTCGTAACAGTTATACCAAAAGGTAAGAGTGCCGGTTTCAAGATTTTTTATCGCATCAGACGGTGTTACTTCGATGTATCCATCTCGGGCATTAAACTCGATGGCATTGCCGATTCTTCCTTCCTTTACCGTACATCCTCCCTTTGCCGTCCCATCAAGTCCATTGCCCGTTACATCTTCAACAACGTCTCCGCTCACGATTTCGTCGAAAGTCCAGTGAGCAACAAGGCCGGAATCAAGTCCCTGCCCCCCTAGCACAAGAGCACAAGAACTGATAATTAATGATACTCGGGACAGCATCTTTTTTCTATAGCAATATCTTTTCATGCTATGCTTCCTTTCTGCATTCTGCCGTTAATAATTGTGTACAAGGTATTTGATTAATCGTAATATTCATATATTAATATAATACAATATTTAGCATATATGAAAATAAATTTATATTAACTTAATTAATATCCTTGTAATAATATAATTAATAATTTAGTATATATGAAATATAATTAATAAAAGCTAAATATAATTCAGAAGTATTGTCAGGGATGTATAAATAGGTGTGATGGAGGCGGTACCTGATTTTCACCGTTATAAAACATTGATTTTAGTTATTTAATTCAATCTCAATTCTCAATACATTCAATAAAAGATGTTGGAAGTAGGATATGGGATGTGGATTTATCAGAGACGGTATATATTTTATTAACGATAGTACATTCACCGGATCGTAACACTCTTTTTATCTCTCGGATTATTAGGTACATGGCTGGAATCAGATTCATCAATCCTTTTTTATGGGTACTGTGCTGTGCCGGGGTACTTTACAGTGGTGGGCGGGGTATGGAGACGGGCAAAGAATCACCGGTGCAGATGAAAAATGTTCAACTGCCGAAACCCGAAATACTCCCCGTTAAAGATGTCTTTACCGCTTCGATTGAAGTAAGCCTATCTCTTCCCTGTGAGGATACCTGTTGTGACGGGGCTGCAATTTTCTATACCACCGACGGGAGTGATCCAAAAGTATCGTCTACCGCCATGGAATATTTCAGACCGTTTCGTGTATCCCGGACGATGACTGTAAAAGCCTATGCACAATCACCGCAGGGCTGTAAAGATGAGAGCAAACGTAGTGAAAAACGGTATACACTGTTGCAGCCTTTGCCGTTACCGACAGTGGCCCCCCGGAGAGGACGGGTTGTCTTTGGAGAAAAGATACGTATTTCCATTACGGGCTTTGAGAAGGATACAACCGTGAAGGTATTTTATACTCTTGACGGAAGTGACCCTTCAATTGCCGGCACGACATATAACGGCCCTTTTCAATTGCATAAAAGTGCAATTCTCCGGGTAATTGCGGTCAGTACTACCGGCGCCTATCTCAACAGTCCGATACTTTACCGGAAATATACCTGTTACCTGGCGTTATCATCTTCGCCGACATTTCACCCACCGAGCACCAATTTTTTTGATAACATTGAAGTGTCCTTGTCCGCTCCGGAATCTGAATCTGAAGAGGAACTGACCATTTTCTACACACTTGACGGCAGCGTCCCTACCATTTTCAGTGATATGTATCTGAAACCATTGAAAATTTCAGAAACGGTCGAGTTGAAAGCGATATCGTTGCGCAAGGGATATCGACCCAGCAAGGTAGTAAGCGAGTTATATGTTAAAGGTGAACAACCCGTGGTACCTAAGCCGGTGGTAAATCCCGGGGGTGGTGTATATGGCGGCGGCATACCGCCTATTACTTTTTCTCATAATCTTGAGAAATCCATGATAATGTATACCCTCGACGGATCGGAACCAACCATGGCCAGTAATTTATGGGAAGGGAAACAGCTTCTTCTCACTGCTCCGGTTACGTTGAAAGTCAAGGCGTTTAAAACTGACTGGAATCCCAGCGTAACGGTAACGGAGAAGTATGAATATGAGCAGTTGCCTGAGCCGTTTGCGAATTTTCCGTCCGGTACCGTATTTACCGATACACTTGCCGTTACCTTACGGGTGCCTGGATTCAGGAATGAACCGGGATTGAAAATCTACTATACGCTGGACGGTAGTGATCCTCTTGAATATAGTCAACGTTATGAGAATGGGTCGTTTATTATAATACACCACAGCTGCATTTTAAAGACCTTTGCCAAAAACACCGGATACTATGACAGCAAAATCAGTACCTATGAATATTTTAATATGATACAGGTTACCCATGCTTATTATCAGGATAACGACAGGGACAGAAAGATAGAATCCGCAGTACTCCTTTTTAATAAACCTTTGACAGGACCGCCGTCACTTATAGAGTTTACCGATCCCTATACCTTTAAAAAACGTAAAGTACTGAACAATACTCTGGTAACCGCGGGTCCGGATAAGAACAAACGGGTCGAGGTAACTTTTTCCAAACCCTTTGGTCCCGGCGGCAATTTCCCTTCAGGACACTACGGACGGATACCATTGCCCGGTGAATTTGATACAGCTCCATTTCTCATCCATGACAGCACGAGCAGCCACGATGTTTTCCCGCTTACCAGGAAGGATATTGAGAAGCTCTTCATCACCTCTTTGCAATATGATAATCAGGATGTGGCCGTGTTAAATAATCCCTTTGAACCCGGTACGAGTAAATTGCCTACCATAATCCAGGAACTGAATGAATTCAGAACTGAAACCGGTACTGCTATTCTGGTAAAACCGCTTCATCCTTCGGAAGGATCCGCTGAAATCTATGATATGCTGGGAAATGTATTACTATTACGGAAACAATTGATTGAAGATCCGGCAACCGGTATTCTATTTTGTGTCTGGGATGGAAAAAACAGTGAAAATCATTTTGTTGAAGAAGGAACCTACCTTGTCATTCTGACAACACGGGAGAAACAGAGTCGTGAGTCAACCGTGCGTAAGATTAATATTGTGGTTAACAGATGAAAAAATGATGTTGGACAGTGGTAACAGAGAAGAAAGGAGTTCGTTACTGATAAGTGGTACTTTGAATCGGTAACTTCAAGTAGGCTCCTGTCCCTGGGACTTTCTTTATAGCCGGGTAGGAGGTTTATTATTTTATTACCTGAATCGTTCAACAAACGTCGCGGCTTTTAGGTGGGTTTCGTGGTCAACTTTAACCGGAGGATGTTTCATGGAAAAGTTTTTTAAACTGAAAGAGCAGGGAAGTGATGTACAGACGGAGATTACTGCCGGCATTACCACGTTTCTTGCCACGATGTATATCATTGTGGTAAATCCGGGAATTATTAGCACCACCGGCATGCCTTTTTCCGGTGTTCTCACGGCAACGGTTCTTGTCAGTGCTTTCAGCAGCATAATGATGGGATTATATGCGAAGAATCCGATAGTGCTTGCGCCGGGAATGGGTATTAATGCCTTTTTTACCTATTCAGTGGTTATAGGAATGAAAATCCCCTGGGAGGTTGCCTTAGGCGCGGTATTCTGGTCAGGTATCATATTTCTTCTTCTTTCAACGTTTAATATACGCACCCATATTGTCAAGGCTATTCCCCGCCAGATACGTTACGGTGTTGCCGGCGGTATCGGTTTGTTTATTACTTTTATAGGATTGAAGAATGCGGGATTTATCGTTTCAAATAAGGCGACACTGGTTGGTATGGGGATTCTGGATGCGTTTACCGTCACCTTTGTCGCCGGTATGATTATCACCGCGATTATGGTAGTAAAAAAGGTGCGCGGTGCTCTGGTCATCGGGGTGGTTGTCACAACCCTCCTTGCCGTGCCGATCGGCCGCTGGTGGGGCGGGAATTCCGTCGCCGTCGCATGGAAAGGTTTTTTTGCAGCTCCCGACTTTTCCCTTCTGTTCAGACTCGATTTCCTGGGTTCTCTCAGATATGCCCTCTGGCCGGTAATCTTTGCATTTCTTTTTACCGATATGTTTGACAGTCTGTCAACATTTATCGGAGTGGCTGAAGCCGGTAATTTAAAGGATGACCGGGGAGAACCGAGAAATATGAAACAGTCACTTATCGTTGACGCGGTGGCAACTACTATATCGGGGCTGTTCGGAACCAGTTCCGGAACAAGCTATATTGAATCCGCAACCGGTATTGAGCAGGGAGGGAGAACCGGATTAACGGCGGTTGTTGCCGGAGTCCTGTTTCTTCCCTTTATGTTCTTTTCCCCATTGCTTTCCATTGTGCCCCCCATTGCCACTGCTCCTGTTCTGGTATTGGTCGGGGTGTTTATGATGAAACCGGTGATGCAGATCCGCTGGGACCAGTTCGATGATGCTATCCCGTCATTTCTCGCCATGATTCTGATTCCCCTTACCTTCAATATCACCAAAGGCATTATCTGGGGATTTTTAACCTGGACTATTATTAAACTGGTTATTGGAAAGAAGGTGGAAGTATCGATTACCCTGCTTATCATTGATGTGTTGGCGATACTTTCCTTGATTTATTATTAATAAATTGGTGGCGTAGAATTGAGTGGACCTAAGCAACATATGGCGTATTTTCATGA
>CAZIYW010000169.1:0-8505 GCA_964543525.1 uncultured Fibrobacterota bacterium
GACGTAATATCATTGTCCTTGATTGTAAGTGACGTCAATTCCGAAAGCTGGCCTATTGAAGGAGGCAGAGTAGTAAGCCCCTCCTTGCCGAAATCCTTGTTGTTGAGGTTGAGCGCGACCACCCGCCCATCCCTGATGGTGGCGACCTTATCCAGGCCCCAGTCGGATTTTTTATTTACTTCAAGAATAGATTGCACAACAGCAGCATCATCACCCTGTGCACTGAGTGAAATGAAAAAGGCACTGAGAAATAAAACAATACAAAACCGTGAATACATAACAACCCCCCGGATTATGTGATTAGATAGGATTTCTGTTATTATTTGTAAACAATGCTCTTCAATAAATAAATAACGGGGAATACCATGTCAATATAAAAATGGCAAACATGACCCCCACCTAATAAATATACGTTTTTGCTTTATTAAAATTGCAAAAATGTACGTATATCTTCAGGAAGCGGCGCTGCAATGGTACATGGCTTTTTTGTGTGCGGATGTATAAACCGTACCGAACTGCAGTGCAGCGCCTGCCGCGGGAACGGTAACCGCCCCAGCCACGCCGCCGGATTCCTGCGCCAGTCTATGAAGTCGTCTTCCGACAGGCCATAGAGCTTGTCTCCCACTATCACATGACCCAATGATGCCATATGCACCCGCAACTGATGTGTTCTGCCCGTTTCCGGCAACAAACGGACGAGGGTATACTCATTACCAACAGTTATTACCGTCTCATACCGGGTAAAAGCATCCTTGGCCTTCTCACCGTCCACCCCGTACTTATACCGTATTTTCGAATCAATAACACGGCCAATCGCCCGATTGATTTGCCCAGACGGCGGATCTACGATACCATGTACTATGGCATGGTACTCCTTTTCAAGCTCCCGGTCAGCCACCACCCGATTCATTATCCTGAGCGTCTCCCTGTCCCTTGCAATAAGTACCAGTCCCGAAGTTTCCCGATCGAGCCGGTTAATTACGCCTGCCTGCGGGTAGGCCGGATCATGCACATTGCGCAGATGGTAAATAAGATTTGACCGGAACGACTTTCCCTTATGATGCACGAGCAGATTCCCCGGTTTATTAATCCCAAGCAGCCAATTATCCTCATATATTATTGTATAGGACATATCCGCAGGCGGTTCGGTAAATGCAGGCATATCATAGGAGATAATATCACCGGCTGCAACCGGCGTGTCGCTCCGTGCGTTTTTATCATTACACTTGATTCTACCCTCAAGAATACGCCTGTCCCACTGCTCCTTTTCCAGGTAGGTAAAACGGGTTGCCAGATAATCGATAAGTGTTATGCCGGCATACTGTGGCGGGACACGTGACGAAATAATCATATTTCATTAATATACAACGGTTTAAAACCGCTGTACTCTTCATTGTAATAATTTATTATAATGATCTCGGTCCTCGAATTGGTGGCAATATTAATCAACAGCCTGTCGATATATTTACGCGCGATAAAAAGACCACGGCCGTGGGAATCCATTATACCGTGGGGAAGCCCCCGCTCATCTTTACCAATCTGCCGGTGAAGCCAGTACAGCACATCCTGCTTCTTCAACCGGCCGCCCCGGTCATTGATCGAAATGGCATACTTCTTGTCATCCCACAGTACCTGTATCTGGATTGCATCATCATTACTCAGCTCAAAGTCATGATCCCAGGTCTCTTTTTTTGAAGGTATTTCTCCCCGGATTCCGTAAAAAATTGCGTTTGTCAATAACTCGACAAGTACCAGCTCCAGCTTCTTTTTTTCAATGTACGGCGGAAGACAATCGATAATAGCATCCGCATCCTTCTGCAGCCCGTCACCCCGCGTGACCACGAACATAAACCGCTTGAAATCACCCTGCATATACCTGTCCGCACCGAATATGTCATCGGTAAGAAGATTCTCAAGTACCGTGGATAACTCACTGAAATTGAACGGAGTCGTCTTGACAAATATATTGCCCACATCATGCTTCATGGCAAGCTCGAAATAATCCTCCACATTATAGGCGGTAATGAGAACACGCTTTATTGCCGGATACCGATTCTTTACCTCGTGCAATAACTCAAAACCCTTCATTCGGGGCATGTTGATATCGGAAAGCACCAGGTCAACATGATTATCCGGCAGAACATTCTTCAGCGCATCAATACCGTCTTCCGCAACCAGAACCTTGTACCCTTCATCATCCTCAAGGTAATCCGCAATAAGGCCTCTTATCTCAGGTTCATCATCAACTATAAGTATGGTAATATTCTCTTTATCTATCATAATACGACAACATCCCCGCAATCATGAAAGCATCTTATCTTCCAGAAAAGCATGTAAACTGCTGTACACCGGATATATCTTGTCAAATCCGGTAACCTCCAGTAAATCACTGATATCCGGTCGGGGTGATATAATCACCAGCTCCCGGTTTCCCTCCTCAAATGCATCATTCAGTGAAATAATCACATTAATACAGGTCGAGGTAAACATGGTGACCGGTGAATAATCAACGACAAAATACTTCGGAGATTCATTTTTTTTTTGTAATGCTTCCCGCAACGTATCCTGAAACTCCTTAAAAGAGGTACTCGACACCGAACCGTATACCGTGCATACGGAATACGTTATATATTCTTCTACCGTAACGGAAAATTGTTCTTTCATGAAGTGCATCCGAAAATTGTATAAAAGTATACCGTATCGTTGTTAGCGGATTGTATCTATAGTACTGATTCCTGAACGGTGTTCATATGAAACAGTATACCAGACAATTCATTACTCTTTTTCCCGTCCTCGCCGTATGGCTGCAGTTACCCGCCTTTACCGGTTGGGTATCTCTCGCCGCCGGTATTCTGTGCGGTAATGCATTCCCGGCGTTGCGACTACATTCATTATATAATGACATTTATCTATATGCAATCATTTTATTGATACTTACAGCTCTTATTTGTAAAAATCGTCCCGTCAGAATTATATCCTTCTTTCTAATCGGCTATGCCGCCTTCGCACTTCACGAAAGCAATTATGACCTGTTCGCCCGTCAACTGCGAGAACAATCTTTCATCGAAAGCAGCCTCTCTATTACCGGTAAAGTTCTCTCGCCGCCCCTGCTTTCACGAGACCGGTACACCTTCCTTCTGAAAGCGGACGAGCTGTATACCCGCACCGATACGCTTGCCCTGTCGGGAAAAATATGCAAATGCACCGGCCCGGTTGCCCCGCCACCTTACGGCACCGTTACCGCAGTCGGCGCCTTTCGCCTGCCGCAACGCCGGAACAATCCCTACGCCTGGGACGAGAACACGTCACTGCGTGCAAATAATATTTACGGGCGGTTTCGCATTGATTCGCTGCTTACTGCAAGGCCCTCCACCGCGCCACCCGCCCGGCTCGCCAGCTTTATCCGGGCGACCGTACTACAAACCATTGCCCACGTTACCAATCCCGCGCTGCAGGGTATACTCCAGGCAGTATTTCTCGGCGAAAAAAATAACCTGACAACCCATACCAGACAACTGTTCCGCAATGCCGGTATCTACCACCTGCTGGCTATCTCGGGCCTGCACGTAGCAATACTTATCTCCAGTGTCTGGCTGGCACTCTCACTGATTCCGGTCTCACGGGTAATTAAAATCCTTGCTACCATAAGCTTTATCTGGTGCTATCTCTTTTTCATCGGGTTCATCCCCTCACTCTTCCGCGCCGTAATTATGGCAACCCTGATTCTGCTCTCAACCCTGTTTCAGAGGAACAACCATGTTATCAACGCGCTCGGTGTGGCCGGTATCATCTGGCTTATCATGTCTCCGTACAGCCTCCTGACCCCCGGCTTTCAGCTCTCCTTTGCCGCCACATTCGGGATAGTAACCCTCTTTCCCGTTTTCAAGGATAACCTGATACCCGCAAGCCATAATGAAATACTCGCTCTTACCGCCAGGACTTTTTTACCTCCGTTCTTTGTCTCCCTTGCCGGATTTATCGCTACCCTGCCCATTATCGCCCGGCATTTCGGCCGTATAGCATTCTTCGGCCTCGTCGCCAATATCTTCGCCGTGTTCCTTATGGGTCTCGCCATGAATACCTTTTTTGTCGGTATTATCCTGCAGATGCTCTGCCGGCCCCTTGCACTCATTGCCATGCGGATTACCGAATTCTTTCTCTCCTGCATCCACGGCATTGCCGGACTCGTCACTGCCGTACCGTGGTCATCCGTTGAAATACCGGCGCCCCTGCCCGAATATATAATCCTCTTCACTCTGGCGGTTACCGGTTTCGCAGCAGTCAACCGCCGGTACCGCCTGCCGTACCTCAAATGGACGGCCGCCGGCCTGTTCTGCCTCGTACCGGCTGTCATATTCCTTCACACACTGCCGGTATACACCGAGATTACCTTCTTCAGCGCCCGGGGAAAACCGGCTGCCGGTATCCGCTTCCCCAACAGGAAAATATGGCTCATCCTGCCGACCGATGATCGCTCCCCGGAACAAACCTACACCTTTATCCTCCGCCCCTGGCTGCGCCGCTACCCGCTTAAAAATCTCGATGCCGTGGTAACACCCGCCGCAGGAATAAACATCATCCATGACCTCAATCCAATATGCGCAGATGAATCACCCGCCTATGTTATCACCGGTACCGTTGTACCGGATACAGTAACCCGGGAAAACCTCCGGGCCTATCTGCAATCACTGGACATATCGTATATACAGGCACGCAACGGAACGCGATTCATTCCCGCCCGGTCATGTACCTGTACCGTACGTTTGCAGGGAAAAAACCAGCCGCTATGGTATGAGTCTCCGGTACCGGCGGTACTTGATTTTTCATGTAACGGTGTCCGTTTTGTCCTGGCCACCGGAGAAAATCCCGCATCCCTGTATCCGCATACCCCGCTGCTCCGGATCGACAACACTGCCGCCCTTTACAATATTCATGAAAGAGCGCTGCAGATAACCGGTATGAGGAACACACGGAAATTTAATACCGATGAACACGGGGCCGTGATTGTCAGGATTTATAAAAACGGTACCGTGAAAGTACGGAGTATGACACAGTAGTAAGGTCTGGTATTGTTTTTCAATTAGTAGCCCGTATAAAGCGTATGGGGTCATACCAGTGATCAATATCCTCATGATACCCGGTGATCAGGGCGTTTCCTATCGACGCCTTTTCAATGCCCGGATGTAAATGTGCGCGATACCCGCCGTTTTGCAGGGTAAAGGGCGGACCGATCCCGCCGAGCTTGTCGCCCGCCTTAACTGTCTTGCCAAGATACACGTCCAGGTTGCAGGAGAGATGGCCATAACAGGCACACACAGGCCTGTTGTCGCGGAGCCTGCTCTCAATACACACCAGACACCCCCGGGACTCTTCATGTTGAATTAAAACCACCCTGCCGTCCATGACAGCATGCACCGGCATACCGGTAAAAAGCCGGCCCGAATCCTCGCCGACATGCGAAACACCGGGTAGCGCGAATCATTCAAAGGGCTGCCTGACTTTGGCATATATTGAACGGCATCGTTTATACTGCACATGCGGGAAAACACACCCCTTTACACCCGGAATATAATTCGAAATACCCGCATCCAGCTTTTTCCTTGCTGTTAAGGAAAACTCAGCCTGCGGCGACTCCGACGGGTAGGTTGTTATCCGAGGGAACCGGGTCGTGGTGTCATAGAGAAGAAGATTAAACCGACCTAAATTAATACCATAGGCCTTTTCAGCAATTTCACCATATGTTTTGCTTTCATCCGCCTGAATCAATAAGCGGCTGAACCTTTTCAGGGTCATATAGAATTTGATAAAAAGTCTCTCGATAACATTCATTCCTTCCTCCCGAATCATTCAACAAAATAAATCGAATATCGATTCACTCCCCCTTCAGGAGTTGCATCATGTACCATTCTGTGAACTTTCACTTGCAGGATTTTTCCCGCACGGCACAACTGTCTCTCACAAAGTCCCACAAAAGGTCCTGTGCTTTCCCTTCGAAAGTGCAGGCTGTTACCCGAGCGTACAGCCGGTCCTGGTCGTGGTCTGCATTCCTCGTTCGACGTCTCGTGCTGCGCCAGGTCGAAGCATCGATATTCTGCTTTCGCTTAACGGGTTACGATCAGGGTAACGATGCCCGTGTGTGTTAGAGTAATAGTAAGGGAAAAAATCGTCCTCCTTCTCTTCCTCGTCCGTCGTCCTCGTCTCACATTCACTTCGCACTTCGCAATTCGCTAATTGTCATTCTCCATTCTCTTTATTCTTCCTAACCCTTCCACCTTTCACTTTTCACCTTAAACCAGCCTTACCTATTCTTTTGTCATTCGAAATTCCACATTCCTTGTTCGACACCCTGTGCTGAGCCTGTCGAAGTATCGATATTCTCTTTTCTCTCCCACTCAATCCGCCCGCAGAGCCTTATCCGATGCAATCGGCGTCGTAAATTTCCCGGTAACAATATATGTAGAAACAATAAAAGTAATAACGGTTGTCAACTGTATCAGGTATGCGGTTCTGTTTGAAATTACCGCTGATGTGAGCGCCATATAGGTAACGAGCAGTGAGAATTCACTGGCCTGTCCCAGACGAAAGCCCAGCTCGCCGGCAATACGGGTCTCTTCATGAGACAGCCGGAATGCCCGGGTAAAGATTAACGGCTTGATTATTACTATAACACCTGCAAGAACCAGCCCCGGTATAACCACCTCTTTCAATTGCAGTAAATCAAACTGGGCACCTGTAGCAAAGAAGAACAATATTAAAAAGAATTCCCGTAGCGGCTTGAGCCGTTCGGATATCACGAGGGAAATTGGTGACAGTGCAAACGAGCATCCTGCGATAAACGCACCGATTTCATAGGACATACCCAGCGCTTCCGCAGCGCCTGAAATAATAAGGCACCATCCCAGGGCCATGACCAGCAGGTACTCCTGAATCGTGTCGTATTTGTTAAAGAGACGCATCAGGCAGAATTTAAAAAACAGGAAAGAGAATACCACCAGACCTGTTCCCTTCAGTATCAGCAGGGGTATATAGATGTATAATTCCGGTTTTGTACTCCCTTCAAGGAACAGAATGATTAGTATCGCCAGTATGTCCTGCAGCAGCAGAACGCTGACCATAACCTCACCCAGATGCCGCTGATGCAGTGTCGTGGTCGGGGTAAGTTTCAGCCCTACAATGGTGCTGGAAAACATCAGGGCAATGCCGACGATAATACTTTCCATTACGGGAAATCCGAAGGCGAGGGTTATTGCACAGAAGGCGGTGAAAAAAACAAGACTGGTGGCACAGGTGACCACCACTGCTTTTCTAAACAGGGTCAGCAGTTTATCGGGATGGAGATTGAGACCGATAAGAAACAGGAGCAGGATTATTCCCAGATGGGATATCTGCTCGATATGGTCCGCGCGGCTTATTACCCGTGCGCCAAAGGGCCCGACAAGCATACCCATAACTATATAAGCAATAATAATCGGCTGTTTTAAAAACAGAAACAGCGTGGCAAGAATAGCCACTCCCGAAAAAATGACTACCAGTTCAAACAGTATGCTTTCAAATTCCATGTATCACCTTTCTCTGTCGGTACACCTGCCACATATACCTGCTGCAGAGATTATAGAAATAATTTATGTCACCCCGATAAAAAACGGTTATATCAATTTTTGTCAATACCACCCGCCCCGCTTATTCCGATCCCGTAACCGATATTCGATTGCCCGAACCGACATTTTTTATCTTTCCTTGACTTTCATATAATGCTTAGCCTATTTTTTCTCTTACCTGTAATCACCAATCATTACTAAAAAGGTACTACCCTTATGAATGTTTCAACTGAAAAATGGAATATGTGGGATATTGTCGCTATTGAGGGTGCCTTTGTAGTCCGCGTTCTCAGCGACATCCGCAAGGTATTTGAAGATATCGAGAAGAATCCGAACCCCCATGTTGCCCTGGATCTGACCACTACCTCCTATATAGACTCAAGCGCCATAACCCTGCTGCTCAATTTCCAGAAACGACTTAAAAATGCCAACGGCAGGATGGTTATTTTCGGACCCAGTGAAGATATCGAAGGCATCTTTGCTATAGTAAACCTCGAGGAGTCCGTATCGATACTCCAATCACGCGAGGAATTCGAAAGTACCTGTCAGGCCGGTTAAGCTCCGTGAAGTACCGGTGTCTCCTTATCTGCGCTACCCTGCTGTTCTGCCTCTGCGCACCGCCGTTACCCGAGAACAGCGACACCCTGTTCCTTAACTGGTTTCTCAGCGGCGATCGGGCCAGAGCCGGACGGTTACCCGCATCCCGGCCCTCACCGCACCAGTGTGACTCCCTCGCCGGGCTGATACGAAACAGAAAAATCAAACCAGGCGACAATGCAACAACCGTGGTTGACCCGGGCGGGCAAGAGTACGTGCTCGGATATACCACACCCCGGCAAATCCTTGATGATTCACTCTATCCACTCCTGGTCTATCTGCACGGCGGTGTGGGAACTACGCGAAACGA
>CAZIYW010000170.1:0-8342 GCA_964543525.1 uncultured Fibrobacterota bacterium
CTGAATCCAGGGTATCAGATTATGGCGCAGGTCTCCCAAATTCTACGCTACTAAAGATTTGATGGTTTTCTCTATCTCTTTTTCAGTTTTCCCTTTCTTGTGTCCCTGGAATTTTTTTGCAATGGTTCCGTCTTTGTCGATAACTACTATCAGAGGGAGCATTTTCAGATTGTAATCCTTGCCGCTTATACCCTGCGGATCGTGCAGGGTCATATATTCAATACCCTGTTTTTTTACAAATGCTGCTACCTTTTCGAGTTTTTTCTTATCCAGATTTATCGCTAATGGCACGACATCATTTTCATATTCTGTCTTTAGCCGATTAAAAAATGATTTTACTTCGGGAAAGGCGGCACGACACTTTTTACACCATGAGGCATACCATTCAATAACCACAATTTTCCCGGTAAAATCGCTTAAGGAAACATCTTCTCCCTTCATGTTTTTTAATGTAAAATCGGCTGCTTTTTCCTGGGCAAAGGTAAATGTTGCAAAACAGAGCATTACAGAAGTAACAAGCGTACGCATGATTTCTCCTTTATAACAGTTGATAATTGTACGTTTATATTTATATGTAATATATGTAAAAATCTTACTAATAGGCAAAGGTTACTCCAGCTTGGATCCAGAAATTCCGGTAGCGATCCGACCAGTAATTGTAATGTGAATGGATTATCTCGGCGTCATTGGTCCCGGTTCTTATCATATAATTCGCTGCAATATCGATGTTTATTGGAAAAAGGGTGAGAATCGGTGCATCATCAGGTTTAAAAAAGTCTTTTACTTCATAAATCAGTTTCAGTCCCATAGTATGGGTCATACACTCGCGATATTTAAAGTCGGTGGTAAGGTATGTTGGTAAATCCTCTTCAGTATAGGTGTCTTTATAGAAAAACGCCGAATTTTGCATATAAAATCGATATGATGGTGAAACGATAAAACGTTCGTCAAAACGGTAATAGCCTTTGAGCGATATAGTATGGCTCAACAAATCCCATGAGTCAAAATATAATCGGTAATCGAGATGTATCGATGTGCCGTGCTCAGTCGGGATATATTGTCTGAGCTGGCCGGTCAATGTCATGCTTCTTCGCTCTGAAGGAAGGTGTTCGTGATAAAAATTGGTATCGGTATCCGTTTCAATGCGGTATACATAATACGGACGTGCAAGATAGCCACGATCAAAGGTATATCCCCCTATTACCGATGCCAGCGTGGTAAGCGTAATACCCTGGGTCACACTTAGTGTCAGGCGATCCGTTTCCCGTCTGCCGCGATCTTCCGCGCCGTTACCGAAATAGGTATATCCCGGTTGATCGATGACTGCAGTTTCGAATCGTGGTGCCGGATCATACTTGTCAAAACTTTTCGTATATGACAATCCGAAAGTGGTATTTCTCTGGAATAAATCCTGGCTGACGGCGCCGGAAATTGTTCTGGAGGTATAGTCGGTTTCCTGGCTGTTTATTCCGGTAACGGTGATAAACATGGGATCTTCGGTATCTTTCTCTTTATTGAATAATCGCAGCCAGTCAAACATGAAGGTGAGACTTCCTTTAACCTCGTGGCGGCGCTCTTTTGTTTCCGAGGCGGCAGTTATACCGTCAAGCGTATCGAGAAAACCGCGATCGTCATTTCGTGAAGCACCGGTAATGCCGTCAACGAGATAGGAGAGATTTACCCGTAAATGCTCATCTAAAAATCCTTTACTGATTGCAGTGGTATTGGTGATAACATTTACATCGTTGTTATCGTCAAAGTACTGGAATTTATAGGAGACATGGTCAATATCACTGCAGAGAGCGATAGATAGCAGGGACAGATATGCGGTACACAGAAACGAAATCTGTTTTAACATCCGCAGCCACCTCCTGCACCACCCTGTCCACCGGAACTGCCTTCCCGTCGTGGATAAATATGCTCATTCAGGCCGCTTTCTACCGGATCATAGTCGATATTCATTATTGAATCACCCAGATACTGCCGCTGCCATTGAGCAATAGCAAAACAGCCGGAAAAATTCAGGATGATTAATGCGGAAATAATAACGTATTGCACTATTTGCAGTAGCAGCTTCATTTATTTAACCTCTTTCCAAATTTCCTGCTTATAATGTTGTAATCCGAGTAAAACAGGATTATGGCATTTACTATATGAACAGGTTCTTTTCTCAGGATCCCATAAAAACAGCGTATCATAGGCTGGATCATCAGCATTCTGAACTTTCTCCTTAAATGTAATATCACCGCTGAAACCGTTTAAATGTGTTTTCGGATCAAGAATAGGTACTGAGGCCTGCCCGAGCCCCTTCTGCTTCTTGGGAGTATAGAAGGTCTGATTGGCAAGCACATAGGTGCTGCATTGAAATGCAGACAGGTGGCAATCGGCACACTCTTTCTTTTTTTCAACAACATGGTGAATATGGGCGCCTTTCATGGGAGGATAACCATGACATTTGTAACACTGCCCAGGATTGAAATCAACGGAATCATTTCCGTGGTGTGAACCGGTTGCCGGATAGGCCTTACCGTGATAGGTGATCATACGGTCGTGATACAAGGTAATTATGGTATCAACCGTATCCTGTTGTATTATTTGTTCCACCACTTTTTCTGTACTGTCCGGAATAACCGAACCCATATGGCAGAGTGCACAGGTTGTTACTGTGTTTCCGTTAATATTTAACGTATCGTTCCGACAATTGTCGGAACCCGGGAATGAGTGGCATTCTCTGCATGACGCCGGAAACATGGAGAGATTATCAGGCTCTTCCACTTTTTTCACACAAGCAAACTGCATGGTGGAGAAAATTATAAGTACAGCTATATAAACAAATAAGTTATACACTTGTTCCACCTTATTCTTTAAAATCTTTAATATCGACAGCCACGAAAAATATCTGTGCACTGAAAAAAAATGAAGAGGGTGTAGTATAACTCCGGAAAAATGACAGTATTAGCACTGTTGATTATTAATTACCGGTCCTCCTCAATCTCCGTGATAAAGTAAAATAAGACAGATACCTCACATAACATAAAATAGATACTTCACACAATGCACAACTATTTTAAATCTGTTTTTTCTTGAATGGAATGCTGAATATTGTCAAGGTTTCCTGAAGCTGCCTGTTTTTAAATACCATTACCACACACCAGATACTCAGCGCAGTAAGGGTGAAATTTTCAAGTATCTTGCCGATGCCTATTTTCGGTGCATCCTCCTCCACAGCGAAGCAGCCGCAGCTGATATCAAGGCCGCGGGCGAATGCCTGAGTAACCAGAGTGGTGAATATTACCATAAGTATCAGGTTAATGATAATCACGGCGTCAAGCCATATACCCAGAATAAGAAAAACACCTACGCAGATTTCAACATAAGGAAGCCAGATCCCGACCCAACGCGAAAATTCAGGGGTCAGAAAGAGCGGTATGCGATAATTGGTAACCATTTGCGCGAAATCGATCGGTTTAACGAGTTTGTCGAATGATGCCTGAATCAGTAATACACCGAACAGGATACGAAGTCCAAGTACAACCCATGCTTTCCAATTTTTAGTCATGTTTTCCACCTTTTTATTCAGTATTCAACCGGATAGTCATTTTCAAGCCATTGCTCAAAGCCGCCTTCAAGTGATTTAACGTCAGCAACGCTTTTTTTCAACAGAGAACGACCCAGCAGCGGTATATTATCCTCCAATTCGTCTGCGCCGTAAAGAATTGCAGTGAGGGATTTGTCTCTATCGTATTTGTCAACCAGCGCCGGATTGCTTATGTAATCCACCACCGGTATATTGATTGCCCCGTCAATGTGATCCATATCGTATTCATAGTCGGAGCGAACATCAACGAATACGGCGCTTTGGGCATTGAGCATTGCCAGCGCATCTTTCTGTGAAATTGATACTATTTTAGCGGCAAACGGATTCGGAATTGATTTGATAAGTATTGGCAGGCGGATGCCCTTCTCGAGAAACTGATTCATAATCACGCCAATACCCATTGTACAAACGCCGATAATTATCATGCGACGAATTGTTTTCAGATTTTCTGATGTAAGAAACTGGTTCACAATAGTCCCCACATTTGTTAAAAGATTCAAATATGAAGCTCTAAATATTGAATACGCAGGTAGCCTCCGGTTAATTATTCGTTATCAAAAATATGCAGTTTCTGAAAAGAAAGTCAAGAGAATGAAAAAGGAACTGTCCACTGGCAGAGTACAGATATACTAAAATTGGTTTAATTTATTCTGAAATTATTCTAAAGCACGTGCTTGCAGATCGAGTGATATACATTGTAAAGGGATGTAAGTGCTGCAAATCTCACGATTGCGGATAACCAGGCTAAGAACATGTCCCACAAAGAAGAATATAAGAAAAATTCTATTTTATAAAATTTTATTTGCTTTTTTCCATACCAATAGTATAATTTTTTCAGGTAATTAATTGTACCTGTTTTTTCGTTATAATGTTTTTAGTGGTAAAGTTTTAGAGTGATCAGAGTATGAATTAAGAAGAAGCTCGCAGCAGACAGTTTGATTAAACTGTTGGTATGCGGGATTTTTTTTACCCGGAACATAGGAGAGAATACAGGAACACACTTTATATACTTTTTCAAAAGGATTGACCTGATGGAAACAGGAACTGTTAAGTGGTTCAACGCTTCAAAGGGTTTCGGATTTATCTCCAGAGGAGAAGGTCCTGATGTATTCGTTCACTTCAGAGCAATTCAGGGTGACGGTTACAAGACGCTTGATGAAGGTGACCAGGTAGAGTTCGACGTTGAGCAGGGACCGAAAGGCCCGCAGGCTTCTAATGTCAGAAAGGTATAATTAACGATATAGTTTTTTAATATCTTTAATGAATATCTGCAAAAAAACCAGCTCTTTCGGGCTGGTTTTTTGTTTTCTAGACAACGCAGAATTAGGAATAATATCGTAAATCGCTGTTTTCTGGTGGAAAACACTTATTGAAGATCTGACTAATTTATTAGAATACATTCTCCAGGTCTTTATATATGTTTACAATATCAACTGCATGAAACAGCACGAGTTTTGTTTGTTTGAAACAATCGAATAGTTTTAGGAGGTACCTATGGCAGCCAATAAGAACCTAATTAAGTACTGGTTTCTGACGATTTTTTCGTCAATCCTTTTGTTGTTGATCCCATCTGAGGTAAAAGCAGATAACTTAGCAGAGGATACACTATTCGGTGAGATCATCACTATTGGCAGAACCAGACATGGTCCTTATGGCAGATTTCTGCATCTATGGGCGGCCTTTGAGCATGGGCTGATGCGATATGAATTGGATGATAGTGAAGACCAGTATCTCACGGGCACGGTTGTACCGATTGCCGACCTTTCAGACCCGGATGTTATAAATTCGTATACCCGCGACACAACAGTATATGTTGTCTGCTCCACCGGGATTTACTGGTATGAACCCTACAGTGATGTCAACTGGGACTCTTCTGCTGAATGGAACTGTATGCTGGAAACGGGAATAAAGGATTGCGCGGTTGACTCGCTGAACCGGATATGGTTCATCACTGAGGATTCGGTATTTTCGTATTCTCCAAAAGGTATTCGTATGCAATATCAACAAGGAGAGCTCCAGCACTGTCAGGCCATTGGTGTGGATGTGGATAACACCGTGTGGATTACATATAGAAAACCGGGGTATGATTTCTCGAGTATCTGCTGTATTCCTTTCGGCAGTGAAGAAATAGAGTTCTTTCCTTTTACGCTGCTCGATTCCTCAGGCGTATTATCAGCTTCAAATATCAGAAACAGCTGGAGGTGGGAACGTGTGTGTACTGTAAGCAGGGAGAGAAAAATAATATGGTATAATGACAGCTCTATGACATGGGATAGTGATAACAGTACCGTTCCGGATAGCGTCATTATTAATGATATATGCGTATATTGGGACCGTTGTACTTCGTACAGGATCGCTGCGGTCGCAACAGATAAGGGTATTTACTGGGGGCCTTGCATGAAATTTCGTAAATTTACCTATGGCAGTTGTGTATCAATTATACCCGCTCCTGTAACGGATATAACGGCATTTGCAGCCAGTGAGGAAGGCGTTACTTTTCAAACACTTAGTCCCTGCCTGTCTGTAGCTCCTGATAAAAAGGCGGCTCCTCAGATTCTCCAGTCTGCTATTCCAGAACTGCGAGTAAATGAAATGGTTGTTAATTTGCTCGGGCGAGCAGTTATTACCGGAACTATGCAACATGGAAAAACCCTGTCATCAGGTGTTTATTTGTATTATAATCCTGCTCTGAGGCAGTCAAAGACAAGGTTTTTATATTTGTCTGAAGGCAGGAGGAGAGGTATTCTTTGTAACCGTTCATTATTTTAACTGCATTTGTTCCTCAATTAGTTAAAGTTATTTTGCTTCCTCCCAAGTTTTTGTGCATGGAATTATTGAAAAGCGACATCAATGTCGTAAAATTATTTAATCAATCATAGCGCTATTTTTGAGACTGATCATATATTTGTAACGTTTTTTTTCTTTCAAACGTTTTTCTTATTTATCAGGAAATAAAAGATGCCAAATAAACGTAGTTACCTATCATTAAATATTTTTGGATTAATACGGGTATGAGCAGGATTCATATCTTATCAGCGATTCTATTCACTCTGGTTTCAGTTGTTCTCGCGCAGCCGCATCTGTTGACCCCGAAGCGGGTAGCTGAGTTGGCACGGACACAGAGTGTTATGGTAAAATCGTCACGTCTTGATATTTCCGTTAATGAATATTCGCGGAAGGGTGCATTTGCCCGGTTTTTACCATCCGTATCAGGGAATGCCTCCTACACGCGTCTTGATAAAGAGCCCGCTATCAGTATGGGGGAGGGTTCGACAATTCCGGATTCGTTGATGAATGATCCGATTGTACAGACGATGATGCAGCTTCTCGGACCGCTTTTTTCCACTGAGCCCGTATCATTGGGGCCGCGGAATATTGTCAGCCTCGGATTCACTATTCGTCAACCACTGTTTCTGGGCGGCAAACTTCTTAACAATTATAAATCAAGTAAGCTCAATGTTGCCAGTCAGGTACGAAAACACGAACGATTGCTTGCGGAAGCTGAAAATACCGGGCTCAAGCTTTTCTGGTCGTGTGTTGCCCTGCAGGAGGTGGCAACTATTAAGAAGGAAGAGCGGTTGTGGTATGAGAAGCTGATAGCCACTCAGGAAGTCATGTTTGAAACCGGGATGATTATCGAACTTGCTCTTCTTAACAGTAAGGCTGAATTGTCAAAGAGGAAACTTGAGGAGAAGCGGGCGTATAATGCGTCAAAACAAATGAATGAACAACTGGCGCTGTTTCTTAATCTGCCGGTGGAAGACGGCATTATCCTTGATACGCTTGTCGGGTATTCCGATGTCACCGGATTGGAGTTGCCTGACGAAGAAGAAATAGCGCGATGTGTTGACAAGAGGGATGATGTTCGTGCACTCGCACTGGAGATTGATATCCTGAATACGGTGAGAAAGGCGCAACGAAGCGACTATTTGCCGAATATATTCGGTTTTTACAACCACAAATTTTCCAATGATGATCCGCAGTATGATGATGATGAACTTATCAGCCACTGGAACGTCGGAGTTGCACTCGACTGGAAGATATTCGACTGGGGAGCGACGTACCGCGAGCTGCAGAAAACGGATGATCGTCTTGAGCAGTTAAAACTTGCTCATAAGTCACTCAGGGATAAGATAGAAGTTGAAATCCGGGATAAGTATCGAAACCTTGTGGAGAAAGTTGAGAGTGTTGAGATAGCGGAGAAAGGAATTGCCAACGCGAGGCGTGCTCTGGAGATAGCCGAACTGCAGTACAGTGAAGGATTGATAACGGATGTTGAGCTTCGCAACACCCATCTCCTATTTTCTGCGGCACGCCTCCAGTTGGTGCAGGCCTATACTGCCAGAGAGATAACGCTTGCAGAGTATACCTTTGCACGGGGAGATTAATAAAAGAGGACGCATGAAAACAAAATGGTTTATAACGGCTGCCGGAACTATTTGTCTAATCAGCATCTTTGCAGGATGTTTAAGGAAGAAAGAGAGTTCTCTTACTACCGCTTCCATGATGCGGGTGAAAGTCAGTATTGATACAGTTGCACGGCGTGATATGAAAAAAACTATTCTCTATACCGGTGTGCTTGAAGCCTATAAAAAGGCTGACCTTGGCCCGCTGACCCAGGGAACACGTGTCCGTAAATTTAATGTTGACATAGGCGACCGGGTGCGCAAGGGGCAGGTGCTCGCTGTAATGGATGATGCAAATCTGTTTACCACCCGTATCAATTTCGAGGTGCAGAAAGCAA
>CAZIYW010000171.1:0-8061 GCA_964543525.1 uncultured Fibrobacterota bacterium
GAAGAGGGACGGGATTTCCCTCTTCAGGAGCATGCCTTGGAGGAATTTGCAATTAAAGGTAAATCCTCGCGGGTGTTCAGCGATACTGAAAGGCGGTTGCTCGAGCTTGAAAAAGAGACTATGGAGCTCAGGCGGGAATTAGCCTTACAGAAGAAAAATACCGCCCGGATGCTTCAGAATGCCTACAAGAAGGGAGTGGCTGAAGGCAAAAAGCAGGGAGAGGAGATAGCCCGGGCACAATCACAAACCGCATTTGATCAGGAAATGAAGCGTATTGAGGAGCGACTGATTACCTTGTTCAAGGCTGTAGAGGACTCCAGAAAATCCCTGTTTCTTGAGGCGCACCGTACCCTTCTGGATCTCTGTGTGCTGATGGTTCGGAAAGTAATACAGACAGAATTAACGATGAATCCGGATATTGTACTGTCGGTAATTAAAAGAGCATTATCGTACATAGCCGACCGCCAGGAGTTTGTGGTGCGTGTCGCTCCGGATGATTTTGAAAATGTAACGAACAAACAGGATTTCTGGACATCGATATCGGATAGGCTCAATGCAATTACCGTTGAGAAAGATGAACGAATAGAACAGGGCGGTTGTATTATCGAATCAACTACCGGTATTACCGATGCACGGATATCGGTGCAGATTGGTGAGCTTGTTGAGGTTATCGATGAAACATGGGACAATCTGATAACATCAGGGAGCATGCGGACCGATGAAGAAACCGGTGGGGGCATGTCGCAGAATGAATCAGAAAATATCGCTGGTGGTGAGGTATGGCCGATGATTACGGAAGAGGTAACGGATGTGGAAGCGGTCGAAGGAGATGATGTTTCAGCAGCACCTGAGAGAGGGGAAAGGTACCGGCAGAGGGAGTGGGAAGATACCGGTGATCCTTCCGGAGGTTCTCAGGAGCCGACTGATGAAGAACCGGAACAATTAACATAAGGTATATAAAATTTCACAGGGCGTAACAGAGTCAGGCCTCTGTGCGTTAAAATAAGGAGCCCATGGATACACACGCAGACCTTGCACCCTTTAACGGTGCGATTATGCATGCCGAACCGATTCGGGTACATGGCAAGGTAACCGAAGTTATCGGGCTGTTGATTGAATCCACCGGTCCGGCGGCATCGGTCGGGGATGTCTGCACCATTGAGCACAATGATACCGTGATAGCGCAGGCTGAAGTGGTCGGGTTTCGTAAGGAACGAACTTTACTCATGCCTCTGGGGCCTCTGGAGGGGATTCATCCCGGATATACCGTGGTGAGTACGAAAAAACCGCTTATGGTTTCCGTGGGACGCAATCTGCTCGGCAGGGTGTTGAGTGGCCTGGGAGCACCGATAGACGGCAAGGGAGGGCTTGTGCCCGAGGTGACGCGACCTGTTTTTTCCCGGGTACCCAATCCGTTGAATAGAAAACGAATCACTGAGCATTTTGAGACCGGTATTCGTTCAATTGACAGCCTTTTGACGCTCGGCAAGGGGCAGCGTATGGGTATTTTCAGCGGCAGTGGTATCGGTAAGAGTATCCTGCTCGGGATGATGGCGAAGAATTGTAAATCAGACGTGAATGTCATTGCATTGATAGGCGAGCGGGGCAGGGAAGTACGTGAGTTTCTGGAGCGGGATCTTGGTGAAGAGGGGTTGAAACGGTCGGTCGTTGTGGTAGCCACATCTGATCAACCGGCGCTTATTCGAATGAAAGGAGCTATGGTTGCCGCGGCAATTGCGGAATATTTCCGCGATATCGGCAAGGATGTGCTATTTCTCTGTGACTCAATCACCCGTATGGCAACGGCACAGCGTGAAATCGGTTTGGCGATTGGTGAGCCGCCGGCAACCAAAGGATATACGCCGTCGGTTTTTAGTATGCTGCCGCAGTTTCTGGAGCGGGCGGGTACGTCTGAAAAGGGAACGATCACCGGTCTGTTCACGGTGCTTGTCGAGGGGGATGATCTTGATGAGCCCGTATCTGATGCCGCTCGCAGTGTTCTGGACGGCCATATTGTACTTTCCCGTGAGCTGGCGAACCGGAATCATTATCCGGCGGTCGATATCCTGCAGAGCATATCCCGTTGTCAACCTGACGTAATTACTCCTGAGCATATGGCGCTGGTTGGGTCCATAAAAAATCTCCTCGCCGCCTATAAAGAAAATGAAGATTTGATACAGATTGGAGCCTATGCGCAGGGGAGCAATCTCAGAGTTGACAGTGCAATTAAAATTCATGAACCGATTATGCACTTTCTGCGGCAGAGGAGAGATGAGAAGATAGAGTATACCGAATGTATCAAGGAACTTCAGGCTATTAAAAATCTGGTGGGAGATGCGTTCTGATGAAACGGTTCCGCTTTTCACTGGAAGCGCTTCTTGAAATGCGGAAACGTGAAGAGGAGGCGGTAAAACTGGAGTTGGCCGGGAAAAACCAGGAGATCCATCAGGCTGAAAAGAATCTGCGGGATATTGAGAAACGCCTGAGAGTGTTGCAGGATGAGCAGCTGGCGAGCCGGGAACAGATAACCGATGTGCTGCTGTTGCGCTATTCTGTTTCGTACCGGAATAAGCTCAAGATTGATATGCTGCAAACGGGACAGACCATTTACGAGTTACAGAATCAGCGGGGAGATATACGCCGGCGATTAACACGGGCAACCCAGCGGAAACGGGCAATTGAATTAATAAAAGAAAAGCGATACCGGGAATGGTTAAAAGAAAATAAACTCAGGGAACAGGTATTTATCGATGATGTTTCCCAGCAGGGATTTATCCGCAAGCGGAGAAAAAAGAAGAACTGTTCCTTGGCGTGATAGTATCTCAGTTCTTTTTGTCCTGTATGCATTGACGGTGAACGCCGGGCAGTTTGTCACCTCAGACTTCAGCGCGGTCAGTGACTCCAATTCAGTATTGGTGTTCCCCTCCTATATAAAATTGTATCCGTATGATACGCTCTATGTCGCGTTACTGGATGATGAGATTCTGACCGATAATACCGTCGATTCATCATACGGTGCCGAGGTCATCAATTTGGTCGGGGATACCTTCTGTTTTTTCTGGGGCGAGTATAACGGTTCCTTTCACCGGGGATACCGGAGACGAATACTGCTTGCAGAATTTGGTGCGACAGAATTAACACCGGAAATTATATATAACAGTTCGGACGAGTTGCTGCAATTTATCCATGCGGCGCGGGGAACCACGCCGCAGGATATTGTTTCGTCCTTTTATACCAATCTTAATACCCATGCGTCAATAGCCTCCGACAGTGTCAATTTTTCCAGTAAACCAAACGCCTCGCTCTGCCACGTATCCAATGATACTTTCTGTATTGTATATAAAGAGAGTAACCTTCGCCTGCAGATGCGCAAGGTCAGGTTGAGCGGCTCGTCCGTTGCATTTGCCGACGGTGATATTCCCAGTTTGATATTGATAACCAACGGCCTCGGTCCTGCGGGAAATTTCTCAAATTCATCGGTGGCTGCGGACAGCTCCGGTAATGTGTTTATTACATTGACACGGGGCGGTACCCTTAATGCAAAGAATCTGGAATATTTTCTCACCAACACTGACTACGATAATAACGGTACCGGAACGATTGCAAACAATATCAGTCTTGACGTTAACGGCGTAATCGATTATGCGGACGCGCCGGTGGTTTCCTATGCCGACGGTAAATTCGCCGTTGTATACTGGACATCCGCCGGGATTTACCTGTATGATGTTACGGTGTCCGGGACACCGCCTGCTGTCACAGCAACCAACGTAACGCAGATAGTTGCCGGAAATACCTATCGCGCATCGACGGTTGCGACAAACGGCAGAAAGTTGTTTGTCGCCTGGAAGAATCTGTCAACAAACAGCATTGAAGGAAAAGTTTACAAGCTGAATAACGGTACCATTACCATGGCGCCGACGCCGGTAACAAAAACCTATTCAAATATAACTACCAGTGTCGGTGATCACGGCCCGGAGCTTAATGTCGAGATAAACGAAAAGGATGATATCGCCCTGGCATGGAAGCAGGATAATATGGCGGTCGGGTCACTCTGGGGCGCCAGAGGTATTATGAACCCTGACGGCTATCTGATTTCAGCAGTGGAGTCGGTGACGGTAGAGGCGGGCGATTCTCTGGTGTACCTTCCCGGTGCCTGTGACACCACGCTGCAGGGGGGCGCGGTTACCTGCTCGTTACAGGTCGGCCCCTCATCAAATCCCGCGGTAGGATGGACTTCATGGATGGCAATCGGTGATTCGGTTGTACTGGATCAGAATACCGTGGGTATGAATCCCTATTTCCGGTTCAAGGTCAATCTGTCACGTAATCCGACTGATACCATTAAATCACCCCTGTTTAATGAAATTACTGTGAGGTGGAATGTTAAACCCCGTTTAACGTCACTCGATTCAATAAAGGTCAACGGAATACTGGTGAGCGGATTTACCGGATTTAACGATACATTAGACATCATTTCTCATACAGATACATTGGATTGCTACTGTCTTATACACGATGGTGATACAAATGATACATTGTTTGCCGAGGCACCCTGGAAGATACTTCCCGAGCTGGCCAAGGATACCCTCGCACCCGGCAGTACGAACCGTGTAGCCCGGATACGGCTGGCAGCAGACACGGTATGGGATACCGTCTATACACATACTGTGCGTGCGTATGATGCTCACCGGTGGTATGCCGTTTCCAAGTGCTTTACCGTACGGGCACGCAAGGCTGCTCCAGTTATTACGCAGGTTATCTTTAACGATACCGTTATTCCGGACAGCGGCCTTGCATCTATTGTTATCGGTAAACCTTCTTCGGTCACTGTCTCGGTTGAACGGTCCGCCATTGTTACATGGAATCCGTTGACCTTTCAATTCAGGACGCTCAATTTTGATACGAGCTTTACCACGGATGATTCGTTGAATTTTAAACCTTCGTCCGATGATGTGATGATGTGGGTTATCGTTTCCGACGCCTATGGCGCCCGCGATACCTCATTAATACGTTTTAACTATCCGGAGTATGCGACCGATACGGTCAATAATCCCGGCTATTTGCCGGCGGTGAACAAACTGGCCGACAGCCTGTCGTTTATTCTTGGAAAAGACAGCAGTGATACGGTCTGTCTGCCTGCGAAAAACATCGGAAACGACACTTTGACCATTGATTCCATTTTCTTTTCCGGCAGCAGTGCGGCCTGGCTGCATCTCGGTGTGCCGCAGGATACCGGTATTGTCTTTTTCGATTCTCTCACTGTCGGAACATCCATTACAAGGATTTCGATACTGCCTGATTCAAGTAAATCACTGGTGTATCATATTGATGCAGCCGGTCTGACCGGCGATAAGGTTGTTTACGATACAGTATTTATATTTTTAAACGATCCGCTTTATCCGATAGATACAATACCGGTAAAGCTTGAGTACAATGATCTGCCGTTATTGACAGGATTTTCAATTACCTATAAAGCGGGGACGCCCTATTGGGAAACTCTTCAGAAAAAACGCAAAGCAGAACACCGTTACGTGTTTCCGCCGCATGCGCGCCTTCAGCTTACTTTTTCCGAGTCGATTGATTCCGTCTCCGCGGTGGGCAACACGTTTGCTTACAGTATACTTGAGTTTATTCATACCGGTACTATAGATACCATACCGTACCGGCATATCTGGTCGGATAATTACACGACGCTCCAACTGGCGCCGTGCTATACTATTCCCAGCGAGTATTTCAACGGGTTGCTTCCACCCAACGGCGCATATATTCCAACGGACACGATTGCAGTAAAGCTCATCTCCAATCTGCATGATAAGGCGACCACACCGTCCGGCCCCAATTATCTCGATCTTAATAATGATTTTGTCAACGATTCCGGTCTTGATACGACTTTTAATCTTCGGGTTGACCCTATTCACTTTACGCTTGACAGTGTCTATCCTGCCTCATCCGCTCAGGGTGTTCTGCCCGATGATTCGATAGTTCTGTATTTTTCTTCACCGATATTCAACAGCACTGTTGATACCGTTTCTGTCAATAATAAAAGCCTGCTGGTGACCACAAAATATAATTCCCATATTGATTCGACAAAGCAGGTCGTCTTTAAACAAGTGTATATTGACGGCAGTAAAGCGGTGTTTAAACCGGGAAAGAATTTTTTCTACGGTGACAGTGTGTACTGCTACTACCGCGGTGTGTGTGCGCGTGATTCCCTCGGGTACTCGATAGATATGAGTCAGGACGGTATTCCAATCGGATTCTTTGATTCCAGCTCCACCGAAGATGATTATTTCTGGTCGTTCAAGGTAGAAGATATTGATAATGATTCCGTCATTCCGGACAGCGGCGTTACAGGCGTTTCGTGTACTACGCCAATTACCCTCATCTTCTCCAAGCCGTTATTTCCCGGTACAATTGATACGGCCCTTACCGACAATCGAAGTCTGCTCGTTACCTCCCGGTACAGTGAAGGAACCAGGCTTGGATTCAGCAAAGTTGAAGTCAACGGTAATCGGGCGGTTTTTTATCTGAATCAGCGGCTGTTCTACGCGGACAGTGTGCACTGTACCTTCACCGGACTTTTAACAAAGGATACAACACTTTTTTCCGTTGATATGGGTACGGATACAATTCTTTCCACCGGTAAGGGACGATCATGGTTTTTTAGCGTCGAAGAACTAGCGCTGGTATCGGTCTCACCCGACAGTGCATCGAACAGCGCCGGTATACATGCCAGCCTCGCCATGACCTTTAACGGTCCGATTTCACCTAAGATTTTTGATACCACTACAACGGTTGCGGACAGTAACCGGAGTTTTTATATTACAAGCGGCTACAGCGGCGGCAGCAGGCTTGCCATAGCACAGATTACCTTTTCAAGCGACAGTAATACGGTTATTATAATTCCTGCAAAGGCCTTTTACAGCTACGACAGTATCTATTGCAATTTTGCCGGTTTTGTAAAAAATTACAGTTATCTGAAGGACTTAAGCCTTGTTCCCAACGATACCAGTGAGGTTATTAATGCATATAGCTGGTATTTTTTAACAAAAAGTGCGGGGTTTTATACCTTTCCAAATCCGTTTAAGCCTGGCAGCAACCGGCGTCATAGGGAAATGGGCGGTATCTGGTTTAAAAATCTGCATGCGATAAAAAAACTCGGTGCCATGAATGTCGTGAAAATTAAGGTCTTCAATATTAATACCCACCCCGTATTCGAATCCGGTTACATCCGCTTCCAGCAGAACAATGCCGACATGAAACCCGAATGGTTTTGGGATACGAAGAATAACCGGGGCGTGCCCATTGCATCAGGAGTCTATTTCTATGCGATTTATGATGTGAATGACAAGGTGTTGCTGAAAGGGAAATTGCTGCTGGTGCGGTAATTCCGGCCTTGTATAGTTTCTCTCTATCTACACTGCATTCCTTAAAAGCAGCCGACTTATTTTATCACGCTGAATCGCTTCCGGATAATTTCATCACCGGTTTGCAGCCGGGCAATGTACATTCCGGAGCAGGAGGGTTGCCAGAAAAGATTGTCTGTGGTATGCGGATTCTGTTGCCGCCAGCAGCGTTTGCCCAGCGCGGAATAGATTGATAATGAATAGTGCTGCTGACTCTTAATAGTGAATTGTACATTTTCTCCGGCTTTATTAATAAAAAGTTTGAGCGGATTTACCGATACTTTATTGCTCTTAAGGATACTGGTTGGTGAATCCCACATAGCTTCAACAGCATCAATAGCGCATCTGCCTTCAATGCGGACGTAGCGGGCATTATCAAGTCCGGCCTCATCGAGGTCAAATTCCTGCGTTCCACTGCCGGTGCCGAGCTTTTTCCAGTCATCCCAGATCTTCTGGCTTGCATAGAAAGTGTAGTTTGCACCTGAACCGGTGGTATGTACTTTGAATTCATTACCGTTAATATTTTTAATCGGATACTGCATATCAAAGTCGATTTTACTGCCGCTGTTTAAGGTGAAACTGTTATTGTCATTGGGACCAAGTGCAGCAGGAGTGACTCCGGAGCCGACTTCGGTAAAGGTGACTTTATAAGCCC
>CAZIYW010000172.1:0-8029 GCA_964543525.1 uncultured Fibrobacterota bacterium
GGTGAGAAAGTCATGACCGGCGCTAAATCGTAGACTGTTAAACTTCCACCGTCCCTTTTTTGTCCTTTTTTTGCATCGTATTTATACTATTGACAGACCCCGCATATAAACTGATTTTAATTACATAACACTGAGCAGTATTTCTTCTGTACTCATTTCTCCGCCACAACAATAGCGACTGATGAACAAAAAAAAATTACTTACTCCCTACCGGGTGACTGTTCTTACCCTGAAAAAATTCCTTCATGATGACTGCCTTACCATGTCCTCATCAGTCTCCTTTGCTTTCCTGCTGTCCATTATTCCCTTTGCCACACTGAACATGTTTATCTTTAATCTGATACAGAAAATAATTTTTCATGACAGTGTTCTTGCAGAAAGTATCCGTGATTTTCTCGCCAGGGAGATGGTACAATTTTTTCCACTTATCACGGAGCATTGGGTGAAAACCTATATTATCTATCCAAGCAACACCCTCTCATCATTCAAGGTGATAAATTTTGTTTTGCTGCCGCTTGTCAGCGGTCTGGTCTTTAAAACCCTGGAGAGTTCGTACCGTAAAATCTTTCATCTTCCGGCGCGGCATCTCCTGTTCAGCCAGGGATTGTATGCGCTCCTGACTATCTTTCTCGTGCTGCTGCTCTTTATCACCAGTTTCACCTGGAATATCATTTCGGCCCCGTTGATGCGTGTCGTCAACCTGCTGAATGAAATACCCTATTTTAGCAGAATTGATGCCTTTATAAACCATAATCCGCTGTTTCCCCGGATAAATTTTCTTTCAGCATTTCTGATACTTTTTTTCTATCTTGCAACGGTAAAAATTTTCCTGCCGCTGGTTAAAATAAAGCGCCTGTATAAATTCTTTACCGGTGTTGTCTTTTTTCTGTTGTGGCTCTTTGCACGGGAACTTTTTCAGATGTATATCGAGCATATTTCAAAAGTGAATATCCTCTACGGCTCGCTCAGCTCAATTATCATTATCCTGCTATGGATGTTTTACTCGGCATTGACACTGCTGTTTTCTATTGAGTTGTTATATGTGCTGCATGCGAAGGAACATCATTAATTAAACATGATGGCGAGGCATTTGTTTTTCCTTTTCTTTTGCCAATGTCTACCAGCCACTACCATCCGTTATCTTTTATCCAACTAATCCTTACTCTGAACCCCGTCAATATATCCCACCGCACCCGGTTTAATATTGGCGGCATTCGCTTCATCGGTATCAAGATGCATGGAGAGATTATAGTTGGGGTGAACCCTGACCAGAACATCGCCGAAAATCAGCTCCCGATCGCCTTCAACACGTACCCGCACCCGATACTTGTCACGCAGGCCGAATCCAAGCGCATCCTCCGGTGACATGTGAATGTGCCGCAGTGCGCAGATAACGCCTTTGTCAATGGCGATCGTACCTTTCGGCCCTTCAAGGGTGACCCCGGGAGTGTTTTCCAGATCGCCGGATTCCCGTATCGGCGGATGGATACCCAATTTGAACTGTTCAGTCATGGAGATTTCCACCTGGGTCTGCTTGCGGGTGGGTCCCAGAACTCTAACCCGCTCAACCCGTCCTTTGGGACCGATAAGGTTCACGGTCTCTTCGCAGGCAAATTGCTCAGGTTGGGAAAGTTCGGACAGCGGCGTAAGGGTATGTCCTTTGCCGAAGAGGGCTTCAACATGTTTCTGTGAGAGATGCAGATGATGCGCAGAAACTTCGATGGGGATCGGTTTGTCTCTCCGGGTACCGACAATTTTCGCAACTGCACTGTTGTCAAGGGCACGCAATGACTGGCGTGCGATCATAAGCTCTTCATTGGTCTGTATCACCAGCACCCGGATCTTTGACGAATCGGTTGCGATATCGTACACGTCTTCACTGCCGTCGGCGCGTAGATTTCTCTTTTCATCAATTTCAATACCCATATAATCAAGCCGTTGGCACGCCAGGCTGCGTACCCGGGCACTCCCCTGGCCGATACCGCCCGTAAAGATAACCACATCAAGACCCTGCATGGCCGCCACATAAGCGCCGATATATTTACGAATATTGTAGCAGAATGTTTTATAGGCAAGCAGCGCCTGGTGGTCGCCCCGCTGCGCCGCCTTCTCTATCTTCCGCATGTCATTGGAAATGCCTGACAATCCCAGCAGACCGCTCTGCTTGTTTATCAGGGTATTCAGTTCTTCGGGAGTCATTCCCTCCTTTTGACACAGATGAATGAGAACGGCCGGATCGAGGTTGCCGCATCGCGTACCCATCAGAAGCCCTTCAGCCGGTGTAAATCCCATGGAGGTGTCAACCGATCTTCCATGATCAATGGCGCAGATAGATGCGCCGTTTCCCAGATGGCAGCTGATAATTTCCAGCTCATTAAAGGAGCGCTTGAGGTACTCCGCCGCTTTCAGGGAAACGTAGAGGTGCGACTGGCCGTGGAATCCATAGCGCCGGATTTTTTTCTCCTTGTAATATTTATAAGGCAACCCATAGAGAAAGGCATAGGGCGGCATTGTATGATGAAAGGCCGTGTCAAATACAGCTACCTGTGTTGCGTTGGGGAATATACGCTGCGCTTCCTTTATGCCGATAATATTTATGGGATTGTGCAAAGGGGCAAGATCGGACAGCTCCTCTATCTTCTGCATAACCTCGTCAGTGATAATGGCGGGGCCCGTGAAATAATCACCGCCGTGTACCACCCGATGTCCCACCAGTGATATCTCCCACGGTGACATAACAGCATCGGTTTCATTATTCAGATAATCAACCATAATATCAAAGGCATCGTTATATCCACCTTTAGAGAGATTGCGCGATATATTACCGCGGGAAGAACGGCAGGTAAGATGCATACCGTCGGTATTGATATTCTCAATAACGCCCCGGTTATTATTCCGCTCGTCATCGGTATCAAAAAGGTTAAACTTCAGAGACGATGAGCCGCAATTGATAATAAGTATTTTCAACGGCTTATCGGTTTTAAGTTTAAACCCATAGGGGTCGTCTTTATAGGTCATGGCATACTCGGTAAGATTTCTTCCGGTTTTCTCATCGAAAGCCCAGTTTTTTACCCGGGCGGAGAGGGAGCGTGTCAGCATCTGTACGGCCTGAGGATTGGTAACCAGCATCGAGGAAAACAGTATCTGCGGTATCAGCAGTGCTTTACACCGGGTAACCCCGATAACGTCCGCGATCGTTTTATCACCGGTCATAAGTGATATCTCACCGAAGAAATCACCCGGTTTAAAGGTACCGACCCGATGAATTTTCCCCATGTTGTCCGTTACCGACGCCTTGGCCTCACCCTCAATGAGCACTCCCAGAAAACGCCCCTGCTCGCCATACTCGATAACCGCCTCATTCTTCTCGAAGGTCGTCAACTGCGACTCTTCAACCAGTTTGCGCAGGGTATCCTCAGGCAATCCTTTGAATAATTCAACTTTTTCTTTAAGAAACGACATTATTTCCTGGGTGTTCATACCTGTACCTTAACTTTACTTTCTTTTCACGAGCATTAATTATTTGCCACTCGACACAGCTATTTACAAAAGAGTGTACGATCATTTACATTGGTGTAAAAATATAATTTACCGCCACTATATTATTGAATTATTGACACCGTAATTAAGATTTGTTGTCGCCAGGTTTGCAACACCGGGACTCAGCGCAACAATTATCAATCGCGGCAGAAATGATTTCAATGACAACTCCCGTCTTTTATAGTTACTGCCGATACTATTTATTCGGCTCAATAATAACTTTAATTGACTCAGCCGACTCAGCCACCAGGCGAAATCCTTCGGCGGCATCGTTCATAGGCAGACGATGGGTGATAAGTTCGGTTACCGGTACCCGTTTTGATCGAATCAGCTCAACAGCTACAGTTGCATCATAAGGACTGTTACCGTAGGACGGCAGCAGGGTAATACTGTTTCGCCAGAATTCGTTGACCGGAACGGGCAGCTCAACACCCGGTTCGGTAGCGGCAAAGAACAGCACGGTGCCGCCGCGGTCAACCGACTGTAGCGCCTGCGTAAAAGCCGGATACGCACCGGTACAGACAACAGCCAGATCTATAAGTCTGCCGTTAATCTCTTTTACCCGGGCGGGTATGTCTTCATCAGCCTTAATGGAGACATCAGCACCGGCTTTCAGCGCAGACTTCAGACGGTACTTGTTTATATCGGTAGCAATGATACGGCCGGCGCCCATCGCCCTGGCAAGCATGATATGCAGCAAGCCGGAAATACCGCTTCCCAGAACGAGTACACTCTGGCCCGGTTTAAACTGGGCCACACGCTGACCCCGCAGGACACACCCCAGCGGTTCAACAAAGGTGCCTTCTTCAAAAGAGACCTCATCGGGCAGCACAAAAACACCACGGTCAACATTTAGCGGCGGCACCCGGAGGTACTCGGCAAACCCGCCGGGATCGAAATTGGTAGTGTGTAATGTATGGCAGGCGGTATGATTCCCGTTCAGGCAGTAATGACAGGTGTTACAGGGTATGTGGTGCGACACAAACACCCGCTGTCCCTTCTTGTATTTATCAACGTTTGCCCCGACCTCGGTAATAACACCCGCTATCTCATGGCCAAGTACCAGGGGTGCTTTTTTAATCCGATACCACTCGAGTACATCACTACCGCAGATCCCGCCGGCCATGACTTTCACCAGCAATTCATCAGGACCGATTTTCGGCACCTGCATCTCTTCGATGCGGACATCGCTGTTGCTGTAGTACATTGCTACACGCATTAAAAAATCCTTCTGTTATGTTATAATGCATTATCAAAAATATTTTTTGCCATAGTGTTATTTTCGATAAATAACCAGTCGCCCCGGAAACACATCTGTCACACGGAGCGTTCCGGTCAGTCCGGCCGCCGTGATATACTCCTGCAGCTCTTTACGGATGAATCCCCGTCTGATTGACAATCCGCCGTCATACCAGGCAAAACTCCCGGGTAAAAAAAACGCGGCAAACAGTGAGTATCCGAAATAGGTTGCCGGTTTCCTGTGCAGATCATTTATGAGAAACCCACGTTCCGCCATAGAATTAAGCAGGGCAATAGTCCGGGGAATTTTGTCGGAGTCGATATGATGCAGAAAGTGGTTGGCAAAAACCAGATCGAACCGTCGATGCGTAAATGCCTCAGACCGTATATCGCCTGCAACAACCTCGATATTGTCAATTGATGCACAGTGCTCCCGGGCATACGCCGCAATTCTTGCATCATAATCGAGACAGGTTATCTGCACGGGTATACCGCGCCCAGAAGCCCACCGGTTGAGTGACCGGGCAAAATCACCGCCTCCGGCCCCGACATCCAGCACAGTAACCGACCGGCCGGGTATCACCGCACACCTGTCGAAAAAATAGCGCCTGACAAGATAAAGCGACCGGGAAAAAAGGGTATTAATCAGGGTAAAATGGTTGAGTGTTTTGAGTAATGCCCGGGTATCGCAAGCCGGATCGTCCATGATCTCCTGCTTTGTGCATCGCACTGCCATTGAAGGGACAACAAAAGAATGTATCAATCTGCTGAAATAGCTATCCGTCATGGGTCACAATATATCTTTTATTGTTTGTATACTGTTTACCGTAAAAGTGCAATCATTATGTTTTACCACAAACACCAGTATGAAAATTATATGATTGACGTCATGTCGGCACGTTTTGCGGAATTTTAAATCCGAATCAGGCTGTGCTGTGTTCTCTGATATCACCTTCAGAACAGATACATCTATTGATTGGAGACACTGTTATGGGTGCTTTCCATACAAAAGAGCTGCATACAATTCATTTCGATAATCCTGATGAGAAGCGGGCATATAACAACCGTCTCTTTTCAATTGTAGCACCCCGGTATGCCATGGCAAGCCGGATATTGTCACTGGGAAACGACCAGCGGTGGAAACGGGCACTGATAGCTATACTGCCGCAGACGACAGCTCCCCGTATCTGCGATCTGGCGTGCGGACCGGGTGATCTTATCCGCCTGCTGCAGGCTCGATTCATCGATGCCTCGATCCTCGGTATTGACCTCTCGGCGGACATGCTTGCCCGACGGCAGGAACAGCTTACCACCCCGCGCACATCGTTTTACCGGGCCGACATGCTGCGGCTGCCATTGACTGACAACTGCATTGATATATGTACCGGCGGATATGCCCTTCGCAACGCACCGGATATTCCGGGAACCATCCGGGAAATCAACCGTGTCCTTAAACCCGGTGGCTATGCCGCCTTGCTTGAATTCTCCAGATCGGACAATGCGGTGGTGGCGGCGACCTATAACCTGGTGCTGTATCTATGGGGTGCATTGATTGGCCTTATGCTGCATCGTGACCATAATGTGTATGCTTATCTGGCACGAAGTGTCAAACAGCTTCCGTCACGGACTGCCCTGCGAAATCATTTCCGGGACAACGGTTTCACCTGCACTGTGTCAAAAATCTTTTTCCTGGGTATGATTGAAATTACTTTGTATCGTAAAGAGAGATAAGCCGTGCAACTACCTGAAATAACGCGCAACAGAGCAGTATACGTACTCACTGCAGTGGGTATTCTGTCCCTTGTTCTGGGACCGGGAATTGCCCGTCTTGAAAAAACCGCTGATCACCGGGATTTTTTCGATCCGAATGACCCCATGCTTGCCCTGACCGACAGTATCGAGCAGACCTACAGCGGCTACAACGACATTCTCCTCTGTGTCCGCTCGCCGGATACGACCATTCTTACCCGTCAAGGTCTTGCACTGACAGCAGCCTTTGCTGAAAAAGCCTGCACCCTGCCGTATATGACGGAATGCCAATCACTTCTTGACCACCGGACAATTGTCCCGTCCCTGGGCGGCTACACAACGGAAAAAACCATTCCTGCGGATCCCACAACACTGAGTGATCCGGCATTACACGAACGACTGCGTCGTATCGAAGGCGATTCACTCATTGCGGGAAGATTCTTATCTGCCGCCGGCCATACCGCAGGTATCCATATATCCTTTGACCTGGATACTGCGGGAGCCGATGCAAAAATAGAAATACAGAAACAGGTCTACCGTATCCTGACGGAAATGGAAAAGGCGTTTCCATCCTTCGACTTTTTTGCCTCCGGCAGTATTCTCATAGATACGGCCTTTACTGAAGCAAGCCTCAGGGATGTGCGCGTTCTGGTACCGGTTATGTATCTGGCGATTATCATTATCATGATTGCACTGTTCCGTGAACTTTCCAGTGTGTCGGCCGTTATCGGTGTGGTCTGTCTTTCCTCGCTGTGGACCATGGGGTGTGCAGGTTATCTGGGAATAACGCTCAGTCCCTCCACGTCAATTGTGCCTATTGTCATTCTCACGGTCGGGATTGCAGACAGTATCCATATTATTCTCGGTGTCTATCATGAAACGTTTCGCGGCAATTCTATCGCAAAGAGTATTACCATCTCATTCAGCAGAAACGGCTATGCCGTTTTTATTACCAGCCTTACCAGTATCCTGGGATTCCTCTCGCTCAATCTCAGTGCCGTGCCGTCCTTTCGCGACATGGGCAATTTATCGGCGCTCGGTATTACCTTTTCATACCTGCTGACGCACCTGCTGGTACCGTCAATCATGATTCTTTTTCCGCCGACCCGAAAGATGTATCGATCGTCGCCCCATGCAGTGCTCGGTACCGGTATCGGCCAATTTGTCGTAAAGTACCACGGTTGTATCGGCCTCGGTGTCTCGCTGCTGATACTGATTGCCGGTATCGGTATCTTCAGACTGCAGTTTGACGATCGCTTTATCGAGTATTTCAATCATGAATACCGTTTCCGTGTTGATGCGGACAAGGTCATGGAGCACCTTACCGGTCTCGACTACATTGATATCGCCGTCTCGCCGCCTGACACCGTTGGTATCGGCGATCTAGCTTATATCACGGCACTGGACAGTTTTGCGCAGTGGTGCCGTTTACAGCCGGAAGCCGGCATGGTAACATCATTTGCCGATGTGGTCAAACAGATTCACCATGCGCTGCGCGGCT
>CAZIYW010000173.1:0-7950 GCA_964543525.1 uncultured Fibrobacterota bacterium
CTTGTTGCCATTCAAATGGCATTAGAAAATTAGTCTCAAAGGGGTGAGTAGTTACCTTAAAAAAAGTTAAAAGTGTAAAGTGCAAGGTTAAAGGTGCTGATTTTAAGAATCCTTGTTTTAACAGGCCCGGTTGTTACTTGAGAAACACTATTTTCCGTATATATCTGCCGGTTTTCATACCAATTTCCAGGTAGTAGGTACCACTTGTTAAGTTATACCTGCCCAAATCAACGGTATGATTTCCGCTGCATATATACCTTTGTATTGGTGATGCAACAATTTGCCCCCGGCAATTATACAAGCCTACCTCTATGTATGCATCATTTGAGATGCTGAAAGCGAGCTTTGTGTTCGTCACTATAGATACATCGAAATCGTTTGAAATGGTTTTATTAGTTGAACCTGGATGTATTCCCGTCGTATTATCCGGCACACATCGATAAATCGCCGTTTCGTTGTTCAAAAAGCTGTCGGTAAATTCCGCGGTGTCCTGCGCTGCTACAAATTTTTTAAAGATAAAATCAGTATCGTTGCAGAAGTCTTCAGCAGGTACTTTTGTATGATCGGTATATTTAAGAAGGATATAGTTCTTCCCCGGCTCAAGTGCCCTTATTTGAATTGTCGCATTAAAGGTAACTGGTGGTTCGTCCGGCTTTGGCTCCTCCCAATTATCGACAGAAAGATACACCGGAACGGTTTCATTACTTGAATCTTTTATACCGGTAACAACCGTGCCGTAATGCCTGGTTGGATCGAAATAATTGTGTGCCGTATTATCCTGCCAGGTTAAAAACGACTGGGTGCTGGTATATTGTTTATGGCATTCATTATAATAGAGTGTGTCGTCGTCATTGTAGGTAGAAATATTCTCGCATGTATAGCCGGTGATAAGGATAATATGGTGATATCGGTTCGTTATATTATCTCCGTGTTTGGTGCCGACAATTACCGGAGTTTCGTTATGCAGATGCTCCTTCAGCCATATAAAATATTCCTCGATATCCGTTCCGCCGTCCCAAACCACATATTCGAACGAAAGGGCATCAAGCGCGTCGTTCATCCGGCTGCCGAACAGTATTTCCAGATCACCGATACTTTTTCGCACCCGATCCTGTGACACATACGACCCGAATAAAAGCGCAGCCATCTGTATCGAGCAGGAGCCGCAATACCCGTTTGAAAAATTCCACTGATTACGCGCGGGGATATCCAGAACAAGTTTTTCGAACCCAAAACAACTGAGTGAGAAAAAAATACACACCACAACTCTGAAATACCTTGGAACCATATCCACCCCTCCCTTCATTTAACCTTGAACTTTAGACCTGATATTAATATATCCAGATATCCGCATACGCACATAAAAAAGGCCGAAAAAATCAAAAATCGGCACCTGTAATCCCGACAAACTCATGCATTCCCCTTTTAATTGCCTTATTTTATATATCAGACGTTTTATGGAATAGTAATTGGAGGGGGAATAGAATGATACGGAAAAGCCATAGTATTACTGTTTTTTTGTCCGCACTTGTTTTTCTGCTCGTTTTTTCTGTTGCTGCACACCATTCCATTGGTAAAATCACCGGAAAAGTCACAGAAAAAGATTCATCAACCGGCCTTTCGGAGGTTACCATATACATCACCGAAAAGGTTAACAATACCACTGATTCCACGGAAACAAACTCTCTGGGGATGTGGGAATATGAGCTGCCCGTTACCGCACTCTCTGGAGAGCAGATTATTGAACCACATTTCAGTGTATCGAAGCATTCCAATCCTTTTCATTCAGCGATGCGTCTTGGTATGACTGTTCCTGCAGAGGGTCAGGTTATCGTTTTAATTTATACACTACACGGCAGAGAAGTAGCCCGGTGCAGAAAAGACGTTCAGGCGGGAAGTCATACGATTCTCTGGCACGGTACCGGCAGTGCCGGTGTCTATCTGGTTTCAGTTAAAACAGCCGACGGCTTTGCTCTGCGGCGGGTAACACTTCTCTCAAGAAGTGGTGGAAACCGGCTGAGTATTGTATCACACTCAACCACGGTGCACAAGCAGCCGGTGCGGGGTGACAGGGGCCTACCGATAACAATAACCGCAAAAAAATACAGCTACGCGACACATACCATCGACACCCAGGTGACCGGTGGTGAACATTTTGAGTTTATCCTTGAAACAGTCCATGACAAATGTGTTTTCGGCGATCTCCATAATGACATTCTTCTCAAAATGCTTAATAACAGCTCATATCATTTGGGCGATCTGCATACCAGCTATCATACGGACATACCCCGGCTACAGAAAGGCGGTGTTGATTTCCAGCTTTTTGCCGCTTTTACTTCAGGTTCAAGTGGTTTCTCCAGGGCAATGAAAATGGGGGATATTCTTAAAAAGGAGATGCAGCTCAGTGCAACAGAGATAGAGCAGGCCTACACCGCTTCCGATGTCTTTGAAATAGCTGAAAAGGGGAAAATCGCTGCTATCTTCTGTGTCGAGGGTGGGCATATGATAGAAAACGACCTCGACAAATTAAAAAGACTCTATGACCAGGGAGCCAGGTATCTCACGATAACCTGGAACAACAGCACCGACTGGGCAACTTCGGCGCAGGATAACCAGTCAACAACCAAGGGACTGAGCGATTTCGGTAAACAGGTAATACGGATGATGGATTCTCTGGGTATTATCATTGACGTTTCGCATACGGGCATCAAAACCATTGAAGATATCCTTGCCACAACAAAGAACCCGATAATCGCTTCACATTCAGGAGCTCGCGCGCTGCGGGATCATTACCGAAATCTCTACGACAACCAGATTGAAAGTATTGCCGAAGGCGGCGGAGTTATCGGTATACCCTTTATGCCCGGTTTCCTGACCGGCGGCACTGCAACAGTCGAGGACATAGGTAACCATATCGACTATATAAAGGAACTGGTCGGCATTGACCATGTCGGTATCGGCTCCGACTATGACGGTATCAGTACCGGACCGGTCGGGATGCCTGATGTTTCAAGCTTTCCCATGGTTACCGAGGAATTGTTGAAAAGGGGATACACTGAGGAGGAGATTGAAAAAGTTGCGGGATTGAACTTCTTGCGGGTATTTGAGCAGGTATGTACACATTAATGCATGCAAGCGAAAATAATCTTTATACAACAATGTATTTTTTCATGTACCAGTGCTTGTCCGAAAAAGATGTTGAAAGATTATTTCGGATAACTATTCACAATATAATTCCCATTAGAGAGCTATGCTATTATTTATTTTGATAACATATTTATGACAGACAAAACACCTTTACTTTTATCAATTTTTCTCTTCATAACCTGCGCTTTCCACGAGCACACACCACGGGAAGCATCCTGGACACTCTATTCATCACAAAACACCCCTCTGCCGCATGACTCGGTAACCGCCATTGCAACAGATTATCAAAACAGAACCTGGATTGGAACTTCAAAAGGCGTTGCATGCTATGACGGAGAGTCATGGACTGTGTATACCTACGACGATTCGTTACTTCCCAGCAACCGCGTGACTGCAATTGCCACGGGGAGTAGTGGTGTAGTCTGGATAGGAACTCGATACGGTCTTTCACGATTCTGTAACGGCTCATGGACAATCTTCACTACGAAAAATACGGGTCTTGACGGCATGTGCATCTACTGCTGCGCCGTTGATATAACCGGCATGCTCTGGTGTGGGGTCACCGTGCCGGAGGTGGTTGCCTTCGGCCTGACAACCTTTGACGGTTCGCAGTGGATCAATTACACCCTGTTTAACACTCCCCTGCCGAGTAACATGGTCATGGCAATTGTCTTTGATGCCGCGGATACCGCCTGGATCGGCACCAAATGGGGTGGGCTTGCCCGCCTGCACAACTCGCAGTGGACAGTCTATAACGACACCAATTCCGCTCTGCCGGATCGATCGATACTTTCCGTTGCGGTTGACAATCAGAACAACAAATGGCTGGGAACCGATTTCGGTGGATTAGTCTGCTATACCGGCTCGCAGTGGATAGTGCATGATACCACCACACCCGGTTTCGTCGGCAACCACGTACCGATAGTCGCAGCCGATCCGGGCGGCTCGGTATGGGCGGCTATCTATGACCCTATCGCCGGTGAAGCCTGTCTGGGCCGCATTACAAACAATCAGTGGACTTTCTATACATCACAGAATTCTTCTTTACCCAGCGACTCGGTAACCGCACTTGCAGTAGAATCCGCTGCAGTGCGATGGATCGGCACACCACGAGGGTGTGTGCGGTTTTGTGACGGAGAGTAGACCCTAAGTACGGTTTATCTTGTTAATATTATAGAATAATTAACTATTTCTTTATCCTCTGCAATTAAAACCGCTGTATCAGCTACTTCCCGGTAAAAAGTATACCTCCGTATGGATACACTGTCAACACAGTATAACTGATGTATCTTCATCTCTGGTTGTGTAAAACAGTAATAAGAGGACACTTTGAAATTGTTATGAGCATTCAGAATTGTACTGTCACCAAAATCAATAGATATGCAGAATGTATCGTTACCCATACAATTAACTTTATATACATCAACATCATTTTGAGGGAAAATAGTATGCGCATCGGTACTGTCCGGGTATAATACAGAGGCTGTTTTTACATCATCGTCAGGTTCAAACAGGTCCGCGGTGTCATTTCCCTTATATCTACCGAGGTTCATGGTGTAATTGGTTGGAAACGCTATCTTGCTTTTAATTTCTACACAGAAGGCCGTTGAGCTCTCCACGGGTCTGAATACCAACTCTTTCTTACCGGAGATATCCAGTTGGTTAAAGTCACTACTCGCCGGAGCCAGATTTGCCTGTAGAGGCAGACTGTCAACAGAGGTTATCGTAAGTAAATAGAGAGAATCAGGATTGACCGTGTAATAAAACGTATCGGACAATTCATCATAAAGAGACAATTGATAGAGCATATCCTGTTCGAGAAATATCATAGCTGATGTATCATCATAAAAGGGATCTTTTTTAACGGGAGGGAAACTGTTTTTTGTAACATGAATAGTAATTTGTGGCAAATTATTTTTTAGGATACCGTACCGTTTACAGAGTTGCCCGAATGAATCCATTAACAAATAATCCACACCAACAGATATATATAACGAATCAGTATACTCTCTCCAGTATGTCCATTTATTTAGCCAGTCATTATCGGCTGAGTCTACTATTAGAACAGAATCCTCAGATATAGACAGCACGGCAAAATAAAAAAACAAATTACTATATGTCCGGTCATCACAATCGATATCCATAGAAATCTTCTGAAAAGAATCAACAGGTATTGCATAAAGATATTTTCTTTCGATATTGTCAAACACCACACTGTCAACAGACACTGTACCGGTAAAAATAGATTTTATCGGTGTATTATAAAATGCGAGAAGATTTGTATCGAGAAATGAATTACCGGGAGAAGGTTCAAGAGTATATCTTTTAAGTAGTATCGAATATTTTTGATTCGAAAATGAGGATCGGGAAACTATGGTTAAATACAATTTTGAATTTTTAAAAGCAGCTAACAATTGCCTCTCTAAACCGTTACTACCCACACTGTATTGTTCCAAGTTTAGTGTATCAGGCAGGCCGTCTTTTATCAAATATGTCTGAACGTCCAAATAACATTCAGTTGACATATGCAATTTATTAAAAATATGCCGTAAATAAATACACAACAGCTATGAATAAAGTGTTTACACCTCATATTACGAAAAATAATAAATATGAGAGTCGGAGGTTGTTATTAACCGTGTTTAATTCACATTTTAATAAAATCTGCCGGATAATTATCAACATTTGTTTATATTAATAAGGTTTACAAGAATAATAGTCGGTTACTACATGACAGAACAACCAAATCAGCGCAAAAAAACAACCACCTTCACCACCGGAGACAAGCTCGCCCTGCTTTGTTTCTTCCTTTCCGGCTTTACCGGACTGGTGTATGAAATATGCTGGATCAGGAAAGCATCGCTTGTTTTCGGTACCACCACCTTTGCGGTAACCAGCGTACTTGCAGTATTCTTTGGGGGGCTGGCACTGGGCAGCTACCTTTTCGGTAACTTTTCACAGAAAACACCAGGACCACTGAAATGGTATGCCTATATTGAGCTTGGCCTCGGCATACTCATTTTAATAAACCCATTCCTCTTTATATTTTTTAATAAACTGTATGGATTACTGTATCCACTAGTCTTCCAGAACTTTATACTGCTCTCAGTAAGCAGATTTCTGCTTATTTGTCTACTCCTCCTTCCCCCGACAATACTAATTGGCGGCACACTGCCTCTGTTCTGTAAACAGTATGTAACCAACGAACATAAAATTCTATCTTCAATCGGCCGGCTCTATGGATTGAACACCTTTGGAGCGGTTATCGGCACGGTGATGTGCGGATTTCTCATGATTCCCAGACTGGGAGTGAACCAGTCTATCTGGCTATGCGGCCTTCTGAACATTATTATAGGTGCAATAATCCTTCGACTGGGTATTGCAGATTCGATTCAAGAACAGAGTAGTAAAGCATCAACTGATACTAAAACCGCTTATACACCCTTTAAAACAGGTTTTATCGGCATTCTATTCTTCTTTGCCGGATTCGTTGCACTGGGTAATGAGATAATCTGGACACGTTTTCTTTCATTGATAATCCAGAATACTGTTTATATTTACACACTTACTCTTGCAGTGGTACTAGCCGGTATCTTTTCCGGAAGTATTATCATTTCCCTTTTTAACACCGATAAGTATCAGAATATTTCCATTATGTTCGGGGTGGTGAATTTAATGATAGGCCTTAGTGTCCTGACCGTACTCATGCTGCCCTTTGATTTCTGGAAAGGAATGATTGACACCCAGCGGACATCTACCCTTCTCTGGATTAGTGCTCTGATTTTTCTGTTTCCTTCTATTCTGGCAGGTATATCATTCCCTCTTGCAAATCGCCTGATTGTCACCCATCCGCAGGAGGCAGGAATCGGCGTTGGCAGGATGTCTGCTATCAATACCCTTGGTGGAATAATCGGCTCACTCTGTATAGGATTTATTGTATTGCCGTTATTCGGCCTGTACCGAAGCATACTGGTGTCTACAGGCATAAGCATCATTATAGGGAGCATTGCTGTTATAATCCTTAATAAGTCGCTCCATTCTGCTATAAAAGTGCTTATTGGTGGTTTAGCACTACTATTTTGGTTTACCATACCTTTTATTTCCAATACCAAACTACCGAAAGATTTCCTGGCAACAAAGGCCTCAATAATTGATTATCGTGAAGGTCTGAATTCATTTATTGCTGTTGAAAAGGGGCCGAGAAATGAGCCGATTCTCACTATCAACCGTCTGTGGCAGGGAAGAAAAAACAAGAGCCACCAGATTATGTCCGCCCATGTGCCCATGATCCTGCATCAGAATCCAAAGACCGTGCTATCAATAGGCGTAGGTGTTGGACAAACTACCAGCCGCTTTCTTATGTATGATATAGAGCGACTCGATTGTATCGATATTGAGAACGAACTTTTCGACCTGTTGCGCCGGCATTTTGACGCAGCATGGATGGATGATTCGCGGGTACGGTTAATCGTTGAAGACGGTCGCAATTTCATCACCCATACAAATAATCGATACGATATCATTTCCATTGAAATCGGTCAGATATTCAGGCCCAATCTGGCATCCTTCTATACCGCGGATTTCTACGACTCTGTTCGTAAAAAATTAAAATCAAACGGAATGGTGTGTCAGTTTGTGCCAATTAAATTCCTTGGTATGGATGAATTTTTATCGGTCATCCGAACCTTTATAACGGTATTTCCGGAAAGTATCCTCTGGTACAACAGAAACGAGCTGTTGCTCATCGGTTCACATGACAGACAACCGAAACTGACCGGCCAACGAATGACACTATTACATAAC
>CAZIYW010000174.1:0-7882 GCA_964543525.1 uncultured Fibrobacterota bacterium
AGGAGCGGTGATTCCTCTGTCACAGGTGGTTACCACGAAACGAAAGAGTGGTCTCACCGTTATTAATCGGGACAGTAAATTTCGTGTGGGTACCGTTGAAGCCAATCTTACTGCGGGAGTTTCCCTGAGAAATGCGGTGGAAGAGCTGGAAAACAGACTGAAGGGGTTAGAAGAATCACTTCCTGACGGATATTCAATTGAACTCAGGGGCCAGATTGAGGATATGCGGGAGACCTATCTCCAGTTAGCAATGGGACTTGCTCTTGCAATCCTTCTGGTTTACATGGTCATGGCCTCTCAGTTTGAAAGCCTTGTACATCCTTTTATCATCATGTTTACTTTTCCCCTTGCGGTTATGGGGGTTGCCTTGATTTTGCTTATCACCGGTAAAACCTTTTCCGTTGTTACCTTTGTCGGTATTATTATCCTTGCGGGTATTGCGGTTAACAACGGCATTGTGCTGGTTGATTATGTTAACCAGCTCAGGCGCAATGCAGGTATGGACGTTCGCACGGCCCTGCTGGAAGGCGGGAAAACGCGTATCAGGCCGGTACTTATTACTGCGGGTACCACTATTGTAGGAATGCTACCTATGGCATTTTCCACCTCTGAAGGGGCGGAAATGAGAAGTCCTATGGCACTTACTGTAATCGGCGGTTTGGTTAGTGCAACATTTTTGACCCTGTTTATTATACCCGTAGTTTATCTGGGAATTGACAAAATTGGTACCCTTGTTAAGAATAGAGTAAAAAGAATCCTTCATTGATTGTTTCCCATACGAAACGTCGCTGATTTGTAATTCAATACATGGCTCTATGACTGAAATGACGTTTTTTTTCAGTCATTACCGTTTTTTCATAGTCGGCAGGGTAATCTCCGGGAAAAAATTGCCGAAGATTTCATTATAGAATTCACTCTGCTCAGTTTCGTCAAGCATTTGACGATCTTTCAGCTCCTGAGTGACAAGGGCAACAAGGACTTTAAGACCACTATGCGGATTGCGTTTGAGCAGTCTGAGGGCGCGAGGGAGGGGAATTTCCTTTATCCGTTTAAGAATCTTCGGGTCAACTTCGCGTTCAATTGCATGATCTATAAAATTGCTGACGAACAATGCACAGAACTTCTTTTTCATTTTCCGGTCAATCCACCCTTCACCGTTCATCAGGTTAGCGAGTGTTTTCGCTAATAACAAATGGCTTTTCGCGGGACGGCGAACCGCAATCTCAACGCCTTTTTCAACACTAACTGCCTGGCTCATACCTCACCTCCAGGAAAAAAGAAGTTCGATATCGTTATCTTTAAGAACATAACCTAAAATACGTGCTTTATCAAGGATTATTCGTTCAATTGCACATAAACAAGGTGAGATACATTAAAAAACCGGTGATAGTGCTAAAAAAAAACACAAAACAGCAGTAGGGAGACTCCGGCCGGCAGGTTTTTCGCAGGGTTTCTTATGCAATATGCATGATGTGCTGATATATGGCCTGCTCTGATATCGAAAATGCCGTTTATTTCATTTTACTGCGCTGCCGTTCCAGTTTCACATCGAGTTCTTTCAGTTTGTTAATTGTTTCTTCCTGTTTCTTAATTATGATGGAGAGACTGTCGATTGTTGCAGCGGAGAGACTGGCTGCCTGTCGTACTTTCTTTTCTGAGAAGAGGCGTAGTGACTTATTTTTCTCTTCCATTTCAGTTATTACCGTTGCAAGAGAATCCTGCGCTGTCTGTAGTTCAAGATACTTTTCCAGCATTTTTTTCCAGTTCATGAAGTAGAGGCGTTTTTTCTCCTTGGTATGAATTTTAAGGAGTGAATCGGCAAGACAGACAGCTTTTTGATAGTTTGGCTCAGGATTGTTTACATGAATGTATAAATGGAACAAAATATTTAAAATTTTTTCTTTAGTCAATTCAGTTACTATCGTATCGGTTGAAGGAACCGCCGTATCATGCAGCATCAGCTTAATCTCAAGCTGAGTGATTTTTTCCTTGAATTCATTCGGATTAATCTTGATGGATTGTTTTGTTCTTTTTTCTGGCGGTAGAACAGGCTTTTTATTTAGCGAAGGAATGCAGGATAGAAACAGGATTGTGAGTATGGTTACGGTTGTATAGAGTATGAAATACCGTTCAGGTTTTTTTCTCTGTATTTTCACTTTTTTTATCCCTTTTTCTTCCGCCACGGCGGTCAGTTACCAGAATGCTTTTTTTAAAGGTTTTTGCATACTTCTTCAATTCCGCAATAATTTCTCCCACCTGAATATAATTTTCCACATACGATTTTTCACTGTTTATTGCAGAAATGGATATCGTCATAATCGGAAAGGTGAGTTTTTTACCCTGACGATTTTTACTGAGAATATATCCTTTCTCTTTATCTTCGGGATTGTAAAAAGTAATAATTTGTTCGTCAAATCTTTTTATTATTGCATTGCATACTTCGGTATATTTATCCGGCCGGGTAATGAACGCAAAATCATCTCCGCCGATATGGCCGATAAAATCTGATTGCGTGCCATACTTTTCACAGCATTCCCGGATTATTTTGGCGGTATTTTTAATGACTGTATTACCGCGACTGTAGCCGTAGCGGTCGTTGAAGGGTTTGAAGTTATCCAGATCGCACATGCAAAAGGCAAACGGTTCCTTATATTCAATACGTTTTTTTACCGCATTTTCAATAGCGATACCTCCGGGCAGACGTGTTAGGGGACTGGAGTCCATATACATCTCCTCCAGTTCCAGCAGCCGCGCGGCCATATCATTGAATGCGAGTGAAAGATCGCCCAGTTCATCGTGTTTCGTTACTGTCGGGAGATTGTTGAAATTTCCTTCGGAAACAAAATTGGTGGCCTTCTTCAGTGTTTTTATTGACAGCCTTATTCCATGGGTAATGGCACCGGAAATACCCAGCACCAGAATGATGCCGAGAATAGATATCAGCAGCACGGTGCGATAGGTGGCGTGGCCCAGTGAAGCGATTTGTTCGGTCTTTTCCATTTGTTTTTTCCGTGATATGGTAATGAGGGTATTTAATAAGTCGACCTGTTTGTTGAATGCATTTCTGCGTAAAGAGTCCGCAAGAACATATGATTGCGATTCGACTGAATCCAGATAGGTAATACCGGTTTGAAAAAATTTGTTGTAATCATAGTGGTACTGGCCGAGCGCCGGTAACGAGGGAAACTGTTTGTCAATTCGTAAATCAATAATCTTCTGGAAGTTGGTATTAAACTCCTGATCCCTTTTCCAGAACAGCGACAGCATATCCTGACTGCGTAATATCATATACCGCTGTCCGTATGATTCCTGGGCAAGCAGTATATCATTCAACTCATTGGCAACATTGTTTACCGCAATATCAATGGTAATTATTTCTTTGTTGATTTTATTTACCTGATTGAGCCGGTACAGGGTAAAGATGGAGATTATCAGGATGAGAAGGAATACTGGTATATAACCCAATACAATTTTTTTGCCGATAGTGAGTTTCATTTTAACCATAATCTGTCTGTCGGGGCACTGTTAACAATTGTGTCTCCTTATTATTATAAATCAAAGTATTAGGAAATAAAAGAGATAACTGACAATAGCGGAGGTATAGACAGAAAGCAAAAAACCGGAAAGCATTGCACTCACCGGTTTTTGTAATGAAAGTGGGGTGGATGTACGGTAACCTTCCGAAAGGAAAAATTACTTCAAGTGAATTACTAATGGTCAATTGATAATGCAAGAAAAAAAATGCATTTTTATTTATCGGGTGTTTGTCGGCCGACTTTGCGGGCTACTGCTATTATTCGTGAATTGCCCTTCTGTTTTATGTATATTACATAATATATGATATATGGAATTATGGGAGGGGATGTAATTCCAGTGAGGGGCCTGCCTTATTTTTTGTAAAAACGTAAACAGTAGCGGACAGCGCTATTCGTCTACAGCCCGTTTGTTGTGTTGGTACCTTTACTAATGAAAAAAAATGTAACTAATATATATAATTAAGGTTACGTCCAAGCATCATCGCTTTTAAAAAAAATGATAAAACATTGCTGTCTTTACCTCTTATCCAAGGAGGAAAGTATGGGGAGATTTTCTCAATTCCTAATATGGTTACTCTTTGCATCAATAATCATTTCTGCACAATCAGATTCATCCAAATCTCCATCCGAAGCTGTTTCAGATACCATTTCGCCAGCATCGGATACCTTGAAAGCAGGGACTGTTGGATTGAGGAAACCGGTTATCAATATACCCAAAAAAAGATCGCGAAGCTGGGTAACAACGGTTCTGGAAAACAAAGGGAGAGATGATCCGGGTGATACTGCCACCGCTGCTGCGGCGGACACCGTGCAATCACCGTACGAAATGGTAGTGGCAGATAAAAGGAATGCGGTTCCCTTACTTATCATGCGGCCGGTTTCCGGGTACACCAAAGATGAACTTGATGATATCTGGCTGTTATACCTGTGTGAATCATACATTCACTTCAAGTTGAGCGGGGTGCCTGCACTTGAGATAGTCTCACCCGATACGCTTTCCCGCCTGATGCATGCCTATAAGGTTTATACGAATGCAATACCGATTAGTGAATATCAGGAAACGGCACGGCACCTATCCGTACCGTATATGCTGTACATTGAATGCCGGTACCTGCCAATCATTCGCGGTGGTGGTTTACCGTTCGGAAATGATGTGAGTATCCTGGGCAAAGTTTCTTCTATTGACGGAGAGGATATTGTAAATTTTTCAACACAATGTGCGCTGAAGGAATTCGGTTCGGTACTTGACCGGTTTGTTATCCAAATTGTCGAGAAGCTGGGCATACCGCCTGAAAAACAGAACCGCGATTTTCTTGAAATGACGCTTATGGGGACACGAAAAAACAATGTGAAAAAAATGGGTGAACTGCTGGCTGTCGAGAAAAAAAAATCCCGGAAAGAATTTCAGGAATTTCATAAGGATTACAATACGTTCATGAGCAAGGATCAGGATATGGTTGTCGGGTATTATGCCGGTGTTCAGTTCTGCGTCAAACGGGAACAGTACGGTGCGGCTGCTGATTTCTCATACGCACTTATTCACCGGCTTCGTGATAACTATCCTCCCGGCTTTCTCATGGCTGCAGAAAATTACCGCAAAGTAAAAAATTATGAGCAGGCACTCCGCATCATTAATCAGGCTGAATCGATCGAGGCAATCCATATTGCCCTGATGCGGGAGAAAACGTTGTGTCTGACTGCACAAGCACAGCCGGAAGATGAACAGCCCGGCGGTAAGGCTAAAAAATAGTTGCCCCATATTCGTAGTCTAAACCTGAATATCGATTTATCTTTGCCTTCTTTACATACGGAGAGAAGGCATTTTTTTATCTTCCCGCTGATAAAATATACCGGCACTCCATGAGAAAATCTTGATAACCGGCTGTTTGATAAAGTATATATGTAGGTAGCAGGAACGTAGAATCGGAATCAATACAATATTAGTACATCATCATCAATAAAATTATTGTAACCGTTATGACCCACCAACATCAACACAATAGTTTACTGTCAAAATGGGGAGGGACAGTATGTCCAGAATAGCAGCTTTCTCAGTACTGATTTGTGTATCCACAGGTTTTCTTTTTGCCCGGACTGATAGTTCCACAGCGGACCCAGAAAAGCGGCTATCTGAAAAGAGTGCAGTGCGGCAAACGGTGCAAAGGGAATCGGATACACTAACTGTAAAAACAGAACAGGATGCAGCCGATGCAGCGAAAGCCTCAGGAGAGAAAAAAAATAGAAAGGCAGTCCTTCCGAAGAGGCCGACCGCGAGGAAATGGGTAGAGAATGTCCTTGAGTCAGAAACCGAGGAAAACGCTGAAAAAGACACCACTGTTAAAGCGGTGGAAACAACTGTCGATTCGTCTCGACAGGCTGAAGCCATTGATACTGCAAAGACTCCCCACGAGGCTTTTAAGGCAAAAGGGCAAACGGCTATTCCTCTTGTTGTTATGCGTACTGTTTCAGAATATGGTGTGGACAAATTAACCGATGAATGGATACTTCTCCTCTGTGAGTATTACATCTATTTCAGACTTGAAGGTATTCCCGGTGTACACGTTATTTCACCGGATACCCTTTCCGCATTACTGCCTCGTTACAAAGTATATACCAAGGCAATACCCGAAAAAGAATATGTAGCTGCGGCAAAAAAAAGTTTCGGCACCGTACTTGATGTATCTGCAATGCAGCCACAATCCGTTGGTAAGCGGCGGTAGCATTGCTGTTGGTAAAGAGGTGCATTTCCTGGGAAAAGTATATGGGACTGCTGACGGGAAGGCAATTACCAATTATTCCATGCGGTTTTCACTAGATGATTTCGGGGTAATCCTGGATCGGTTTCTTACCCAGACAATACAGAATATTGGTGTGCCGTGGGATAAACAAAATCGGCAGTTTTTCGAAAACGCTCTGGTAGGAGACAAGGGGAAGGATCTGAAAAAACTGGGAGAATATCTTGAAACGGTAAAGACACTGAATGATCAGACATTTCAAAAATTCCTGAAAAAATATACCGGCTGGCTCCATAAGAATCAATCCCTGTTACTTGGTTATTATGCGGGAGTACAGTTTTGTGATGCATTGAAAGAATATCCGGCGGCGATAGATTTCTCAGATGCACTCATGAAGAGACTGGGGGATAAATTCCCACCGGCTTTCCTGATGGTAACCCGATATTCCCGTCTGACGGGAAAATACGATCAGGCCTTACAGGTTGCCGAACGTGCCTGCAACATCACCACGATCCGCAATCCGCTCCTTATTGAACAAGCGCATTGCTACTCTGCGAAAGGTGATTATAACAAGGCGGCGACGATCTATGAAGAAATCCTTAAACATGATAAAAACAATGTTGCGGCACTCCTTCTGTTTGCCCGAAAATACAACACGGAGGGGAAGCTTTCGAAGGCTCTCACTTACGCAGAGAGACTCATTGCACTCGAGCCGTATAATACTGAAGCATTGATTGAAAAAGCGCGAATTCTCATTGCCCTGAAAAAACCGGGAAAAGCATTAGAACCACTTAATAAGATACTAAGTGGTATTAATCCAAATGCAGCCGCGTATATATTGACGGGGGATATTTATACCGGTCAGAAGAAGTATGTGAAGGCGATTGAGGCATATACCTTTGCTCTCTCATTTGATGCTGAAAATGAGGTGGTCGCAGGTAAACTGGCGGCGGTTCAGATGAAGGCGAATAAAATCAGAGATGCGGCCGGTACCTATGTGAATCTTTTCAAACGGGACAGCGGGAAATATGCTCCCTATATGGTGAAGGCCGGGCTGCTGCTGGAAAAGGAGAAAGATATTACCGCTGCAAAAGCGCTATATCAGCAATTTCTCAAAAAGGGATTTTCAAACGATACGGTCAGTATCAGACTGGCACGCATTGTATATCGCGAAAAAAAGTATGAACAGACCTATACCCTGTTGTCCGCGGTGAAATTAACGCCGCTGACAATTGATGATACATTGATGCTTGGGGTTTCGTGTGTTAAGACCAATAGAGAAAAGGAAGCAATACCATATCTTACCAGCGTAGTAAAGAAGAAGCCTGACAATGAAACGGCAATGCAATTGCTCGCGGCACTCTACGAGAAGTTGGGTGACAACAAACAGGCGGTTGTATACTACGAACAACTGATACCCCTTGTCAAAGGGGACAAAGGCAGTGATTATGCTTATCATACGGGTAAACTGTATGAAGCTCAAAAGCTTACGACCGACGCGGTAAGCCGCTATGCAAAAAATATAAAAACCTGTCCGAAGGATATCCGGAACTACGTATCGCTGAGCCGGATTCATTATGATCGTAAGGAATATACTGCGGCACAGAAACT
>CAZIYW010000175.1:0-7787 GCA_964543525.1 uncultured Fibrobacterota bacterium
AATAAATATTATTCATTATTTAATCAAAGTCAATGAGGTTATTCAAAATCAGTATGTGCCTGGATTTTTATTTTCAACATAAAGGCTGGGATTTGGGGCATGTTTTAGGACAGGTTTATGGACCGGAAGATAAACATTGATTGATTGAGCGCTGTCTGCCTGACTGTGTTTTCTTTTTATTTTTATACCAAAGAGCCGGAGGCATAACAAAGGGATGTTGGCAAAAAAGTCAGATAGTAATTTTCCGGGCTTCCATTATTTCAGTTTTTTTTATCATTGTCGATAACGCTGCACTGCCTGCTCCCTCTGATTAACCCCGATTCCACCAATAGGCTCCATATATTTTTTTTAATGATTATATTAAAAAAAATGATTTTTTATTTCTCCATGTAATTTTATCTCCAATTTTCTTGATCCCAAAATCAACTAGCAACTATATTCTCATTTGTAGAACAGAAGCGAAAATATTGTTATATCTTATTTTAAAATCAAAAAATACAAAAGAGAACCCATACACTTTTTTCTTCAGTAAAACACTCTACAGAGGGGAGGGCTGCATGATTAAACAAACCTTTTGTACTTTCGTGTTTTTTCTCGTTGTTTGTTCGTTAAGACTTTCTGCACAACTGCCGGATGAATATGACCTGCGTGATCACGACCTTGTTACTCCGGTAAAAAAGCAGAAAAGCGGCACCTGCTGGTGCCACGGCACCATGTCCGGAATTGAAGGTAATCTTCTGGTGACCGGCAACTGGGAAGCTGCGGGCGAGCAGGATGAGCCGAATATGGCGGAGTACCATCTGTCCTATTGGAACGGATTCAGTCAATGCTGGAATTACGATCTGTATCCCAGGCCCGATACCGGAAGCGGCCCGCCAACTCATAACGGCGGGGATTACAAGATTTTTGCCGCGTATATGTCCAGGCTTGAGGGATCGGTGCGTGAAGTCGATGCTCCCGGGGACCTTCCCCTTAAAATCCCCAGTCAGGATCAGATTCCTCTCTATAAAGACACTTACCATATTTGGTACGTCCCCGACATTGACTGGTTTTTCATCGACGGTGACGGCCCACAGGGAAGCCTGGAAAATATTGATACTATCAAACAGGTTCTCATGAGAAACGGTGTAATGCCTACGAATTACCTTGTCGGCTCCAGTTATATGCAGGACTGGAACGGGTATAAAACCCACTATCAGCCACCAACTTCTTCAGGGGATGCGAACCATTCAGTCGCTATTGTCGGATGGAACGATAATTGTATAACGAAGGCCGGCAGCTCAAAAAAAGGCGCCTGGCTCTGCAAGAACAGCTGGGGGAACATACAGGATTATTTCTATATCTCTTACTATGATAAGCACTGCTGCAGAAATGCAGAGATGAGTGTTGTTGCTTTCAAGGGTGTAAAGCTAAACCCTTATTCGAATGTGTATTACCATGATTATCACGGATGGCGCGATACCTTATCCATCGCGAAAGAGGCGTTCAATAAATTTATTGCCGACTGTGATGAACCGGAATACCTCACTGCAGTAAGCTTTATCACCGCGGTTGACCATGAGGAATATGAAGTAAAAATATATGATAATTATGAGAACGGGGAACTCAAGGATGAGCTTGCCTCAGTCTCCGGCAGTATCGTTCACATGGGATACCACACGCGGGATCTGAACCATACGGTTCTTCTGGAAGACGGTGATGATTTTTATATTTACGTAAAGTTTAAAAACGGTTTTCAGGCCTATGACAGAACATGTTCACCGCCGGTACTCACAGAAACGCCACCTAAAGACCCGATTGTTGTCTGGTCCAAAGCCGAAGCTGATCAAAGCTATTATCGAACCGGCCCCACAGAAGAATGGATCGATCTTACCACCTATGAAGAAACCATTAACGTTAATGGTATGATAATAGACTGCCAGGGTTCACAGAATTTCTGTATAAAAGGCTATTGTACCGATCAGTCAACCAACGTCGGTGCGAAGTGTACGCCTTTGAAGGAAACGTCGCCGATATACAATTACCCCAATCCGTTTGCTTCGAGCACCACCATCAGGTACACCATATCCGGGAAAGGAGCTGTCTCACTTGCTCTGTATAGCGCAAGCGGCCGCAAAGTACGGTCTCTTGTCGATAAACAGCTCAGCGCGGGAACCTATACGGCAAGCTGGAACGGAAGGGATACTATCAACCGCCGGGTAGCAAATGGTGTATATTATGCCGTCCTGACAGTGAAAACGGCAACGGGTATAAGAACTGAGAGAACCAAGCTATTCCTGGTTAAATAATCAGTTGTTATACGTAATGACTCTTATTTATCATTTCTACCGGACGGAGAAATCTGCACGTTATTGATTCGGTAGAAAAGATAGATTTCTCCCTTTGGCCGAAATGTCGTTTTTTCTATTTTTCAGACAGACATTATCCAGTCACTACCAATATATTAAGATAACGCCCCATGATTTTTTTCACGGGGCGTTTTTAATAAAACGCACGGGGCTCCTACGATACAATTGAGCAATTCACCATATCATGGCCCGCGGGAATGAAGGTTGTTAACCTGATTCGATCTGACTACCTCCTTTGACTATAATTACAAACATTTCATCAAGATAACATAAATATTGCATTTTCAGGAAAAATCAGCATATTAAAGTAGATTAATCTTGAAAATAACAATATTACTGAGCTTCCGGCAGAAATAGGTAACCTTGATTCATTAACCAAACTTTTTCTTCAAGGCAATAATCTGTCAAATCTGCCTGCTGCAATCGGCAACTGTACGGCGCTGGAAGAATTTAATCTTGAAGGAAACAGCCTTGAGAGTATTCCAACGGAATTGGGTAACTTGACGGAATTAATACAATTGTATCTCGGCGGCAATAATCTGACAGTTATCCCGGCGGTAATCGGAAACCTGAAAAAATTAAATCTTCTTGATCTGTATAAAAATGAATTAACCAGTATGCCTGCGGAAATTGGAAATATTGACAGTCTGCAATATATCAGTAGCTGTCCATGCAGCTTTAATTGCTTTACATCTGCCACATACAAGCAAAGTAAAACTTGAACTGTTTACTACAGACGGCAGACTGATAACAATAATACTGGATGAAAATAAACACGCCGGAACACATAGAATAGCATGGGAAAAGGATGCTTTCAGCCCCGGAGTATACTATGTACTGTGTACCACTTACAGCACGTGTCTTGTCCGGAAAATTATAATAACCAGATAAACGGAATCGTATAAAGCGTCTGCTGATTTATAACAACAGAAAGGATACAGAAACAGTGAACAAATTGGACAGAATTATGTATGCCGTTCTACTGACAGCTATTCATTCGGTATTTGCCGCAGATACCACGGTTGTTCTGCAAAACGGTCTTGACGGGTATACCGGGTGCAAAGATTCGTATGTGTATATTAGTTATGGCATTGGTACGGTGAATTTTGGCGGCAGTGAGGAGTTGAAAGTCCACCGGGAGAGCTGTTGAGGGAACCCGACGGCCCAGGCGGTCATTACATTCGATCTTTCGAACATCCCGAAACAACATGAAATTAAAAAAGCTGTGCTTTCCTTCTATGTCTTTGATCACGGCATTCAGGAAGGAACCTCCGGACAGCCAAATAACTACGCAAAATCCCTGTACAGAATACTCGACAGTTGGGAAGAAAACAGTGTAACGTGGGATAACCTGCCCGCATTCTCAAATGCTGCACTTGACAACAACAGTAATACTGCCGTGAAGGTGTGGGAAGACTACACCGTGACTTCAGCAATAAAGGATATTATTGAAGATAACGGAGACAATTCCGGTTTTATACTGAAATTTCCCTATGAGGATGATTTTACCGGTGCACGGATACGCTCTTCAGAAGCGCCGGAGCAATCTGAAAGACCCAGGCTGACCGTAACATATAATCTCGATACGGAAATTGACCATTTTTCCTCTGTCGGGAGTATACATGTGGTTGTCAAACAAACTTACGAATCTATTTTATTATGTATACCTTTTATGGGACTTATTACTATCTCTGATGTAAAGGGCCGTACCTTAACGTCTTTCAGAACAGACGGGCAGCGGCAATGGTATAGACTGCCACGGCCGTTTTCTTCAGGGATTGCCGTTATCACCATACGCAATTCCGAAAAAACGTTTGTCGATAAAACAGTATTTCTTCAATAAAAAAAGCCCGTCTCAAAAAGACGGGCTTCCCTTCTATACGAAATTGTAATAAAATCGTAACCGGTAAATTATCTCACAAACCAGATTTTACTCACCACGGTTCTTCCCGGCATCTTAATACTGACAAGATGCATACCTGAGGAAAGCGAACCGGTTAAGTCGTACCATCCTCTGCCGTTCGATGTTGTAAAGGATGCAATCTGTTTTCCCTGCACATCGGTAACGGTAACGTCAAAGATGCCTGTAAAAGGGTTATACACGGAAAAAGAACCCTGGTTGTTCCTGATCGCCACCAGCTCTCTGGCTTTATCTGGATTATAAATAATATTGGTTGCACCTATTGAAAAAGCATCGGACTCATCCTCACCGGCGTTTCCTATCTCATCGTATGCAATAACCTTGATTTTACAGTTATTGGACACATCATTCGGCACGGTCCATGAATAGGTACCTGTATTATTGTCTGCGCTGTCGACCAGCTTCCAGGTGGAACCGTCGGTTGACAGATAGATCGCCCGTGATACAACGCCGACATTGTCGGTAGCGGTCCATGTGATATTCTCAACAGTGCCCGCAGTAAGTTCCTGGCCAGCTGATGGTGAAGTCACCTCCACTTCAGGAGGCTCGCTGTCAATATTCGCCAAGAGCTCTTCAAGCTTCTTATCAAATTTCGGATATTCCGAATTAACCCATTGCTTTGCAGTCGTTTCATTCCAGTTACCGTTGTTATGCGGCGGCCAGTGTGCTGCAAAAGCGACCTTTTTATCGAGGCCGATTACAACAATGGATGTATACATTGCTTTAAATTGTCTTGAAACTGGACAATTGGTAATCATTGGCGGGTTTCCATCGGACCCTTTATCGACAAGTAAAGGTATCTTCACATCCGGATATGCGTCCTTATAGCACTCGGCGTGGATTATTCTATGCTCTAAATTCTGCGGCCTGGTAAAAGGCTGCTGGTACCACCAGTCGCCGGGGATTTCCTGAAATTCATGACTGTCATCGTACTGTGAAGGGTGTGCTTCCCAGTGATAAATTTCATACATGACATGCGCCGGATGGTCCTTATACTTGTTATAAATGTTCATTTTCTTGGTATTCACGCCTACAGCGTTTGTATTATGGCAAAAGGGCTGTCACGTTATACTGCCGAAAATAAACGACACAATCTTCTTGCCGTAGACATCATCGGTATTAAACGTTTCATCCTTGTACTTGTATATGGTGAACTCCGGCGCGCTCGCCCCTACCTGGATTCCATTCTGCGCACTAAGTGATACTGCTCCGATAAAGAGTATCAGCATAATCGAACTAAGTTTTTTGAAGATTGACATGGGCCCTCCTAATTTATTATTAATAGCTTTCATAATTATACCAAATACATCCATACTAAAGCAATTACCGCAGCAATGTAATTGAGAATTTTTGACTTATAATATCACCGCCATCTGTAGCGTGCAGGTTAATAAGGTACACTCCGGCCGGCACTTTTTTCCCGGAATTATTGGTTAAATTCCAGTGAGTCTTTCGTGTCGCAGAATTCATTCTTAGTGTTTTTATTAATTCTCCTTTCACGTTTAATATCTGTAATGCCGCTGATTGGGTATGCACAGGATTCAATTGAAAAGTGACCTGTTGCACAGATGGATTGTACCGGTACGACATTATATTATTCTTCACCGGCTTATGTCCCTGATACAGTATGCCTGTTGACGAATAGGTTGCTTTTAATGCGGAAAATGCTGAATCCGATGTATCGCCGTAGGCTACTTTATCATTGTCATCTATTAGTATTGTCCCCTTTGTATATTTACCGTAATATATTTCATTTGGATCCTGATATTTCCACCAGTACTCCTTCTCAGTAAATTCTACACAAAATTCATAGGAACCATGAGGAACCAGATTGCCTGAAGTATCTTTACAATCCCACGAAACTTTTATTGGATCTTCATGCCCCGGTAAGGTAGCTTGTGTTATAGCATCATATATTCCCGTATCAACAAGTCCTGAAGCCGTTCTCCAATAGAACAAACAGATATTATACTGAAAGCTCCACACGTCAAGTGTTTTTATAAACTCATCATCCGACTTTTGAATCCAGACAGCAGCTGCATGGCGTGGCGCCACAGTACCGCCATAACTCCTTGTTTTTACTTCAATATCAACCTTCTGACCCAAACAAGGTACAAGTAAAATACCCATCACACCAATAAGCATGATTAACTTTATTTTCATAATACCTTACCCTCCAAAAAATCAACGGAATTTACGGCTTCAATTCTTTATAACGTGTGCACTGATTCCTGATAATTTCTATCATGTATTCTGCGAATATACGTGGTGAATTAAACTAATCCCGGAATTACATTTCTACTATTACTTTAAAAGCTAAATTATCAGTACAATTTAAGGAATATATAAATCAGATACTTAGCTTACTCCCCACATAATAAATTTATTACTTAGCTGTTAGATTGCCCCCGCACTTCAGCGAAAAAATGCTTTCCTCCGAATTGAGTTCGGTACAAATTTTATAATCCCGAAGAAAAAAGCGACATTTTAGCCAAAAGGGTCATACATTTTTTATTGTTTGGACTTAAACCCTAATTAAAATATATAAATAATTAATAATGAATGTAATTTTTTTCAGTCTGATAAAAAAACTAGTGTGCACTGAAAGTGCACGAAAAATCATTGAATTACATTGATTTGTTTAGAGATAACCCCGGTTTTATTACTGATATTCACTATATACAAGCCATTGGAAAGATACCCGGCAGGTATATCTATTCTACGATTGTTACACCCTTTTATAAAAAACAACATTTCTCCCTTTGAATTAAAGAATGTTAAATCATATGAATTATTCCAAGGGACAACAACCGTCATATGAGTAGCTCCCCGTAAAAATTGTATCCTTTGTCCTGCTTTGTCTGGGAATTGAGTATTTATTCCGGTTGAGGTATAAGTAACGGTTAATTTTGGTCTTTTTTCAACAGTATTATAATCAGATGAATGATACACCCTTCCATTGTTGGTATAATTACTCCCTCTGGGGCAGATGAATTGCTTTGTCAGGAAGCCATAAAACGGTTTACCATTCTCCAAGACATCTTTAATAACTTCGGTTATGTCGTATTCCTCCCAGGTATTCGATTCGGCATACTCAACAACAGCAATACACGGGGTAGCATAATCACCACCTCCCGGTGACGAAACGGTATCGTCAATATCAGCATTGTAAAACTTGGTATCAAAGTCCAGGTTTTCCCATTTAGTATCCTTGTCTGCATTATTCCAGGTTACCTCTGTATCAATCCATTCTTTTTCTATTGTGAAGAGAGAGCATACATTCGGCCTGCCTGTCACGGCAGCATCGCCATAGAAAAAAAACATTGAATATAATGCTTCTTCTATTTCTGCATCCTCAGGAATGAGAGAAAGGTCAAAATCTATTACCACCCGGGTAAAAGTGCCTCGCTCCGATCACGACTGGCAGTTGCAGTGAACCAGGTAATTATCATCACTAAGGGCTCGCGAAAAAATAACTTTACATTTCAACTTGACTTAATGGTATAGTTCCAATCGGG
>CAZIYW010000176.1:0-7628 GCA_964543525.1 uncultured Fibrobacterota bacterium
TGAAAAAAGTGGTTATCGGTGCACACCCGATTATCAGGTATTATATTGAAAAACTTAATGTGTCCTCTATTATTAGAACCTATATACCATCAGATAAACGTCTGGTTATTCAAGCAGCTGATTCTATAAACGTCCTGATACATAATATTCTTACCCAGCCAATGGCTCTGTATAAAGTTCCTGAATGGCTTGAAACACTGGATACAGAAAGCCCGGGTCTTGATTGCATCACTGCTTCTCATTTCAATGACGACCGCATCGCACGGTTCTTGGATACCGTGTATAACAGCAATCGGAAACAAATATTTTTCAGGATAGCACTTCGGGCTATTAAATTGTTTGAACTCAACTGTAACATCGTCCATCATGACACCACATCTCTCCCCCTGTATGGCCGTTATGGTACGTGGAAACAAGAGCCTCTGGCAACTTACGGGCATAGCAAGGATCATCGCCCTGACCTTAAGCAGTTGGTTTTAGGCATTACGGTGACCGGCGATGGGGCAGTTCCCCTTATGCATGAGGTGTACAGTGGAAACCGGACAGATGATACGGTTCATATTTCAAACTGGAATCGAGTTTGGCATCTTTTACAGACTACCGATTTTATGTATACCGCAGATAGCAAGTTATGTACAGAGGCCAACTTATCTCATATTGAATTTTATGGTGGACAATACATTACGGTCATGCCGCGGACATGGAAAGAAGACACCCTCTTTCGAGAAAAGGTGATTAATAACGGTGTGCGCTGGCGATTGATTATGACATGTCCAAACAACAGGCATCCTGATTCTATTGTCGATAAATACTACACGACAAAAGCTGAAACAACACCGGAGAACCATCGTCGTGTTATCTGGATAAGAAGCGCTCAAAAGGCCGATGTCGACCGGCAGGATCGCGAAGCCAGAATACAAAGGACTATTGATGAACTGAATATGCTCAATTCGAGAATTAATCGCTATAACCTGAAATGTCTCAAGAATATTAAGGCCGCGATACGGGATATTCTTAAGAAATACAATACCCGGCAATTTATACAGTATTCGATAAGTCACCGTACTATGGTGGAGAAAAAATATAAGACAAAAGGGCGTCCGGGAGATGATACTCCTGCCATTTTTCGTCGATGGAAAGAATATCGTATTATATTTGAAGTAAAGAAGGATGAAATTAAACGCCAGAACAGGGCAGATGGTGTTTTTCCGCTTTTAACCAATAACCATACCAAATCCGCCAAAACTATTTTGACTACATATAAGCATCAGTCGTTCCTGGAAAAAGACATGAACAGTTAAAATCATGGCTTGAAATCGTCCCGGTATATTTGAAAAAGCCAAAAAGGGTTTTAGCGCTCCTTGATATTACTGTTATTGCTCTTGCTGTGGCTACTCTTATGGAAGGAGATTTACGCAGAGGAATGAATAAACACCATATCGCTTCGCTTCCTGTGTATCCTGAAAAACGTGAATGTAAATACCCCACTACCCAATCAATTATACGAACTTTTTCAAATATTGAACGATATGAATTATTTGATGATATGGGAAATACTATTGAGTATTTCCCGCCATCATTATCGAAATTGCAAAAACAAATCCATAATTTGATGGAGGTGCCAACAGAACTTTTTTACTAACAGATACCAGTAACATATTTTTTATGCACAATTAAAAATCAAAAAACACTGATGGCTTCATGCGGAATGTAGGTTTAAAGAAAGATACGAGCATTAAAATGAAAAAGTGACACAGAGGTATTCTTCATTCAGTTGTTGAAGAACAGGATCCATTGACCTATATTCTGAATGTGACTGATGATGATTTTTCGGGAAGGATATATGAGAAACTATATAATATCCGCATATACGGCGAGCATCATTCTGCTTGGCATAACCTCCTGTAACAGAGAACCTGCCGTATCTTTGGCGGTAGACTTCTCCTCCAGGGATATATGGCGGTATGCCTTTACCTGTGATATCGGCGGTACTTTTTCCTTTGCCGACTCTATTCAGGACCTTTCGAGTACTATCGAATGTGACCTTGTGGGAAGAAGAACGGAAACTGATGGACGATTGGAGGTCCGGGCGGAGAACGTGGAAATTGTATCCAATATCCTTGACGAGGTCGAGGTCGATCATGTTACAAATCAGATTACGGATGCATCCTATTCTGTTGCGCTTACGCATGATATTACCCGGCCTCATGATTCTCTGCTGGTTCCGTTGGCAGGAAGCTCCGAGTGGGATCTGTACCGTCAGTTGATAAAGGTCTTGCCGTCATTGCCCGGACATCCTGTCCGGCCCGGGTTTTCGTGGGAGCGTCAGAAAAAGTTTCCGGTCACCACCTCCCAGGGTACTGCGGATTGCGAGGTGTATCAGTCCTTTACTTTTGACAGTATTCGGGTGGTGACGGATAATCAGAAACGGGCGCATGTGAGCTGGCAGTTCCGGTATGCGATTGATGATGCGGGATTCGATCAGACCGGTGCCTTTGCCGAAATGCCCCTTGCCGGTAATGGTGAAGGTGCTGCGGTGATAGATATCGATAACAACAAACTTGTCAATGCAGATATGGTATTCACCACACCGGTCTGTTCTCTGTCACAGCTGACGGTGCAGTGGGAAGAGAAAGCGTCACTGGTACTGAATAACTAAAGAGAAAATTATCATGAAAAGGACGCCATTTCTGACCGGCTTTTTTATCATAGTGTCTTTCTGGCATGTCGGTTTGTGTAAAGAGGATTCGGACTTTTCAGTAGTATTCGATCATGATACTGTTCTGAGCAATACGGTTGTGGTTGCCGAGAATGCGACCTGTGTTATCAAACCGGGTGTCAGTATCCGATTCAGCGGCTATTACCGTTTTGTTGTTCACGGATTGCTTATTGCCGAGGGAACCCGTGAGAAGCCGATTCTCATTTCCTGTGAGGGCAGAACGCGGGGTGCTGTCGAGAAACCCTGCTGGCAGGGGCTGGAGATCAGAGGCAAGAGTGCAGATGCGGTGTTACGGTATTGTCGTATTGAAGGCGCGTACAGGAATTTTATTTTTGGTACCAGGCCGAATATAATATCCTGTGAATTTGTCGGTAATCATTGCGCTATATACTGCTCCAATAAATCGGCCGCCCATATAAAAAAGAATAGAATATATCGTAATAAATATGGTATCGTCGCAGATTATGCATCACCCATGATACTGGATAATGTTATTACCGATAATAATATCGGTATCCTCATGATGCGCAGCTCGAGTCTTATCGCCGGAAGAAATGTGGTATCGGGAAACAAAAAAGATATTCACTCGGAGAAAAGCTTCGGTGAGAATCATGATGCATTTTCTTTAAAATATATCTGGGATTTTATGCGGCAGTTGTATTGATTTGTATTTTCCGAAGACTGGTTAAAAAGGTCATTTCGACCAAAGGGAGAAATCTGTGAAAAGTTATTGATTCCCTGAAAGGAAAGAATTCTCCCTTTTGTCGAAATGACAAATCAGGGATTTGTTGGACAACCACTGATCAATCGAGAGTAAACCCGCCCGGCAGCGGCTCATCGTCAGGTTTATCATTAATAAACCCGCCGGGAAGCTGTTCCTCTTCATCCTGCCCGGATTCCTGCTGCAGGTAAGATGCAGGTACTTCCCGCCGCTCTTTAACTTTCGCGCCGGTTTCGCCGCCGGATCCCAGAGCATCGGCATCGTACGAGGTTTCTTCGTTGTCGGTAACTTTTCTCATCTGTTTTTTCAGTTCCGTGATATAGGAGCCGGTGGCGAGTCGCTCTTCACCGATAGAGTAAACCTCGATAGCACCGCGGCCCAGAACCGGACATTTATTCTCGCACCAGCCGCAGCCGGTACATTTCTCTTCAATGACAAAGGGGCGTTTAAAGGGGCCGGTAAAGGTGGTAACAACTTTAAACTCGATAGCATCATAGGGGCATATCTCATCACAGATAAGACAGAGCTTGTTCTGCTCCCAGGCGATACACCGGCCGCGATCGATTACTGCGGTGCCGATCTTGACAAAGAGTTTTTCTTCCGGCGGTAATGCACGGATTGCCTGTGTGGGACACACCTGGCCGCACATATTGCACTTGTCTTCACACGGTCCTTTTCGCGGAACCAGGTGCGGTGTCCAGAGTGCGTCAAGGCCGGCTTCAAGATTAGTCGGCTGCAGACCGTTGGTTTTGCATACTTTCATGCACTCACCGCAGCGTATACACCTGGCCAGGAAATCCTCTTCCGGGACAGATCCCGGCGGGCGTATGTATCTGCCGTTGATATTTCTTTTGTTGTGCAGACCCGCTTTTATCGCCGATGCCGCAGCCAGTCCTGCGGCTGCGGAGTAGATAAATTTTCTTCTGTCAACATTCAGCCCGGTTGTGTTACCGGCTGCGGTGAAAGGACGTACGGCGATTGAGACACCGTTACTGCTGCAGGCGTCAACACAGTTGCCGCAGAGGGTACACTCGCCGAGGATTGTTTTTGCCGGATCTGCTTCAATAGCCCGCATGTCGCACGAGGATATGCAGTCATGACAGATGTTGCACATTTGTGAAGAGGCTGTGCGTTTGAATATGCCTAATCGTGAAAAGATACTGAGCAGAGCGCCGGTCGGACAGATATATCGGCACCAGAACCGTTTCCGCCAGTAGTTGGCAACAATTATTACAACGATGAGAAGAAAGGCCGCTACGGTTCCGCTGAAGTACGGTTTCTGAAAAGTAAATTGTACTATTGAATCCATGCCCAAATTAAAAAGTACCGGACGTGACAAATCAATGAAACTATTTGCGAACCGGATAATCGGCGGAAAAATCACCAGGGTGAACACCCGGGGGAGTATAGCCATGGGACTGAAAAAATGGAGCAGGTTGGCGCCGAGCAGCGATGCCGCAACAACACCGATAAGAATAAAATATTTGATATTTCTGTTTGGTTTCGGTCTGGGTGTCTCCTGCCTGTAATGCTTCCGGAAAAAGAGCCAGTTTACCAAGTCAATGAACGTACCGAGCGGACAGACATACCCGCAGAAAAAACGGCCGATAATTGTAGTAAGGATAATAAGCACTATCGCCCACAGCATGGGTGCAATAACGGTACGGCCTCCTATCATCGCAACCAGGGCAACCAGCGGATCCAGCCGGAGAAAGAAGTCGACGGGGAATTTTTCCGGATAGGGATACACGGTTAACAGGAATAGAATTATAAACAGGGTAAAGGTTACGCCCTGGGTGATTCGCCTGAATTTTGTTAATTTCATAATAATGTTATTGCGCCAGATATTTTTTATACCGTTTTAATATCCATCTTGGCCACATCAATCTCACCGAACCCCATCTCATGGGCAAACTTGATATGTTTGACCTGGTCACCTCTGAATTCGCGGTTATACCAGCGTGCGAGACTGACTGTATAGGAATCCGCCGCAACCGGATCCTTAGCTGCGACAACGGAATTTAGCTCGACCGTTTTACCAGGACCGCTGGGGCCGCGGGTGACAAGCGCCCACAGGCAATCGACAATGGTTAGGTCAGGCTTGATATAGTAGAGCTGCTCGGCAATAGCGCGGTTCAATTCCAGTTTTTCGTGGAAAACAGTACGGTCATACACCAGCCCCATTAAATTTTTCAATCCAAGGCTGACACCGGTTGCCGAGTGTGATTTTGCGGTCGGGACATTGATAAGACAATTCGCCCGAAGGACTTCCTTCATAACATCGGTGGTCTTAAGCTCTACCGCTTTCGTATTGCTTTTATTGACAAAAAACTTTTTATCATTCAACATGGCTACAACCACACCTTTCATGCCCTCCACGGCTGAGCCGATACCGCTTTTCTCCTTGCAGATATCCGCATCACGGAGTGGATGGTCCACCACAATAACCCGCTGTGCTCCGGCATCCAGACACAATTTTGCCACTGCTTTTACTACGTCCGGATGAGTGGTTGTTGACCATTCCGGAGGATTGGGGAAACCCATATTCGGTTTCAGAACGACCCGGTCACCCTGTTTGACAAATTTTCCTATACCGCCAAGTGCATCGACCGCCTTTTTTACGCTTTCAGCAGGGTTGCCCTTCGCTACCGCCACGACCGGTTTCGCACTCTGTGCCGGGACACTGCCTGCGGTTAATGCAATACCTGCGGCTGCTGCCGATCCTGTTTTGATAAACTCTCTCCGTGAGACCATTTATATTCTCCTTAAAAAATGCAACTGTTTTTTTTATGTACGGTGATGACTAAGTAGTGATAATGATCCATGAAGGTGTTTGTCATCTCTCCAGATATATTAATATACTTAAGAATGTTCATGGAAGCTGTTATAATTGAATACAATGATAATAGAGTGTATTTAAAAAAATCATGGTGTATATACCGCAATACCCTTAGAAGTAGCAAAATAGACGGTGTTTTTTTCGGAAAAGTCAATATCAATTACATAATTATCCGGCAGCAGGCTGTTTCCGGTATTGAGTGATTCCCATGTCTGACCGTGTCGGTAAAATACCCCATAGCCCCAGGTACCGACCCAGAGAATACCGTTTTTCGAATAGCCGAGAAAAACGACTGGTTTTTGTACGGCCGGGATATGCTCCCACTGCTCCCCGTTGCAATAATCCAAGCCACCATCCCACGAACCAACCCACCGGGGAACACTGTCACAGAGTATCGCCCTGATATAATTGCCACTAAGACCATTACTGGTATTTATGTACTCAAATTGTCCGTCCCGATAACCGGCCAGCCCGCCACGGACTGTGCCGAACCACATGGTACCTTTCGTGTCCTTTACCGCAACAGTGACCTGCCGGTCGGGCAGCCCGTTTTGCGAATTAAAACAGAACAGAGAATCGTTTTGCTTTCTGCACACTCCTTTGTAACGTGAGCAGAACCAGACCGTCTCCTCATTTTCGATGAAGATATCCCATACATTGTTACCGGCCAGACCATGGTCACCGGTATACTGTTTCCAGGAATCGTTAAAACAATAGAAAGCACCATTTTGAGCCGTGCCTATCCATATGCCTCCCCGGCGGTCTTTTTTTAGACTGAGAATGTAGTTACCTTTGAATGGAGCGGTAACTTTACTCAAGGTATTATTCCGCATGCGAAACAATCCCCCGCCATAGGTGCCGACCCAGGAGATCTCGTTGTTTTCAAGTACTATCTGACGGATACGATTGGAGGTGAGGGCGGTATTTGCAGCGGTGTAAATGTTCCAGGAATTCTGCTTTTTACATGACAGTACAACCAGAAAAAAACAGATAATACCGGTGTGTCCGAATTTGAATCTTCCGATACCTTTACGATGCGTCTTAATGCCCGTGCCTTTCACATCGGGGCCCGGATTCCCGTCAGTACCCCGAAAAGAGGGAAGGTACGTTGATTTTGTACCGGGACTGATAAGCAGGCAAATTATTTTATCCAACACGGTAGCCTTTTCTGTAAAATCCAAATATAATTTATGAATATTCACGATATTCCAATTCCGTTTTTGTTACGGATTTATTCTATATTTGCGATTCAGACACTATTTGAGAGCCGATAATTATCCGTCTGGCCTCCAAGAGTTGGCAGTGAGTTCCTGAAACCCGGTTTTCCCTCCAAAGCAAGCAATACGAGA
>CAZIYW010000177.1:0-7549 GCA_964543525.1 uncultured Fibrobacterota bacterium
GTACGGATCAGGGTGTTCAACATGAGGGGAGAAGTTGTTTCCACCGCGGTAAACAGAAAACTGAAAGCCGGGGATCATCATATCAGACTCCATTCGGACAGATTGTCCAATCAGCTCTATGTGGTTCACGCCCGTTCGGGGTCGAACACTGCTTCATTTAAATATATTCCCTTTACCGCCGGCGTCCATACCTTTCCTAAAGCGGTCAGACCGACAGCCACGGCACAGGACAGACAGCTTGGTGTGTTGCGGGTATCCTCACCGGGGTATCTGACAAAATCAACGGTAATCCAGGCTTTTACTCAGATGGATGTCACCCTTGACACACCTATTTCACAGGTCGGCGCCCATGTCATGAATGACGGCTGCATGGACCGTATGACCATCTGGGGTAAAGCAATTTACTACTGGAGTGATATCGGCCGGGGACAGGATGTACCTCTTGTCAAGATTATCCAGGCAAAAAGCCACCGGGTGGTTGATGCCGCTATAATTTTTAATCCGATCTTTGCCGACAATACCTATGGCGCAAATGTCATCGGTTGGAATAAACACAGTTTTTCATCACTCGTAAAAAGTGACCATGTAGAATTTGCATTCCAGGACAATACCGGTGACAGTATTTTCCATGTAAAACTCGACTATATTTCTGAAACCAATCTGGTTAGCTCCGGGTATGCTTCCCTGGGTGTTGCAGGCGGAGACGGTGCAGTTATAAAAGGCTCTGCATCTGATATATATTCATGGGGAACATCGCTGGATGACAATATAAATTATTACGGCTATGAATTATTCGAGGACTCACCGGAAACCGATACGGCCTTTACGCCAAATCCCGATTATCCTTGCTGGGAATATTATGTAGTATATCATATATGTATAAGAGACAGAGTGTTTCAATCGGGCAATTTTAAAGATGTCTATATGTCTTTTGTTCACGCGTCACCCAGTAAAAATGGCCCTGATACGGTACCGGTAACAAAGAAAATTCAGATAGGTCAGAACGATCCGTTCAGCCATGTAAATACATTTACTATCCCTGACATCCAGTAGGAAAAAATTGATATGCACAATGTTGTCAGGCAATAGTATAATTTCATAGAAGCCGGAAATTAAACAAGACAACTCATGTGAACGTATAATGCGACATTTCCTACCGCCGAAATCGGAATTGTGGTATTCCGGGAGAGACTCTACTTCGACCACCGTAACTATCCTCACTTTGTTGAACTTCCCGGCCATGACAACGGCTCATACCTTCCCCTGATGAAACTCAATGCGACACAGACCGGCGGTATGACGGGAAGAGGGATTATTCACGAGGTTCTGGAGTCAGACACGGTTATACGGAAAAATGTAGTACTGGGCGGCTTTGACGTTGAATGTGTAGACCTTGTTTACAAACCACAATTCAATACCGTGGGCAATACCAATATCAACTGCGCCTTTGATGCCGCAAAAGAGGCTATAAAATCCGCTTCCAATCCAATGTCCAGGCAGTTCTTTATTTTCATTTCAGACGGGGGCCCGCATGACGGTTTAAACGATTCGATTCCCTACAAATTTGTTAGCGGGGAAGGGTGCCCGACCACCTTTACCATATTCTTCTCGCCCACTAATACACCGCCGGACAGCCTGATTAAAATGAACGAAAATATAAAAAAGAACGGATATTCCACACTTAACCCGAAAAGTGATCTCTGGACCATTGACGCAGATTACGATACACTGACGTCCCTTCTCATGAAAAATGTCGTTACCAGTTTTGTCCTTGAGCCGAAATCAAAACCCCTCGAAATTACCATCAACGGACAGACATGCACAAATTATAATAACCATTGGTTCCTCTTTTCCAACAAGTTCGTTTTACAGGACCAGTTCGATTATTTCAAGTTTAATATTGACTATACCGTTACAAACTCGAAAACGGGGAAAACCTATGACACCTCTACCGTCTCAGAGTTCCGGGTAAAAATCGACACTGTCAGTTCTCTTCCCGATGAATTTGATGAATGGCGCTGGGATCGCAACATGCTCTTTTTCCATAACGGAGACACTATTTATTCCGCCGATGAAACTATGGAAAGCCTTGAAGTGCGCTTCTTCTGGTCACCCGGAGAGGCCGGGTATGCCTATACCACGGTACCGATTGAACTTACCCACACCGAGGGAACAAACCTGGACCCGGAGGATTTCACCGCTACTGAGTACACCAACTACTTTTCCGTTCCATTCCAGCGTACCGTGGCAAAAGCAAACAGCGGTGACGGCATCCTGGAGCATGCCGGTGTTGACAGCCTGGTTGCCATTTTCCGTAATCCGTATATACCCCTGGACACGCTCCGGGCAGCAATACCGTTTAGAATAAGTGAATCGGTTGAAGCGGTGTATGGCACCTATTTTGACAGAAACGCCGACGTGTATGTTGACAGTATTTCGGTTGCCATTAACGGTACCTGTAATATTGCCGATCTGGATGAGCTTGCGGGAGCGATTACCCTGCCGACGCAGAGAAACTTCACCGTAATCAACACAAGCGCAATAACCGGCGGGCTTGCCTTTACGGTAACGGAAGATACCGTGGATATGCCCAGGACATACATAATGAGTTCGGACAGCCCCGTTATCGGGCAGATGAGCCTGCCCAACGGCGGCTGGGTGGCCGGTAAAAAAACCGATTATCGACAGCATGGCGCCGGTGATTAATGCAGCTTATCTTCAGGATATCCTGAGTGACTCCATCCATGATACGCTCGTGGTCACGTTTTCCGAAAATACCGGTACAATCACTCAGACGCAGCCGTTCCTGTTCAGAAATCCGCAGAGCGGCGTTCAGTATTTTGCTTACTTGCATCTTGTCAATACCACAAACGATGTCTCGACTTTCTGGGTGGATTATATCAAGGGAAGTAACGGCGAAATTATCGACGGGATGAAGACCGGTGACTCGATCTGGATCAACGCCTCATTTGATCTCAACGTATACGACAACATGATGAACGAGCAGAAGAATCCCGGTAATGTACGTCGGCTCCTGCGGAACAATCCGGTACTTATACCGGTTGATTTTGTTTTAAAAAGCACCATTTTAGATAATACTATTATCAAGCTGCCGCCCTTTCTGCTGGACAGTCTTGATATCAGTACCAATGTGCTGCAGAATGTAATGCTTATAAAAGTAACACCCGATAATGTGAATAATCTGCTCGGTAACGAACGTATCGAAGCGGACGTTAACATCTATGATGCGGTCGGTAATGAGGTCTGGACCGTGCCTCCAGAGCATAAAACCTTTTTTGACGGGGGTGGAGATAAAAGCAAGAAAGGGTTTTATTTCATCTGGCATGGCGAAAATTCTAACGGAAGAAAAGTCGGTAATGGGGCCTACCTGGTAGCCGTTCTCATCAACCGTATTAAGGGTAATGAGATTATAGAAAGAAGTCTGATCACACGATTAGTAGCGGTAAATAGACCCACAGTACGAAATTAACAGGGAGCTTGTGGTTTGAAAAGAATAAACAGAAAAGTGCAGAAACTTTTAATCCCGGGACTACTTCTGTTGGCTGGTGTTTTACCATATTCATCCCTGAATGCCCGTGAATTATGCCGTGCCCGACTTGACTGTCCTCCCGATTTCGACGGCGATACAGCGTATGTTGACTATGATGCTGTAATGCTTGCTGAAATATTTGAACACTGTGCCCCGGATTCTGTAAAAGAGGGTATAATTGATACCGCGAAGGACACCGTTTCCCTGTTCGTCATTATTGACCAGTCGTCAAGCATGAAGGTCATGGATCCATGTGCCACACGCTATTCCGTTGCAAGTAATCTTATCGACTCTATTTATAAATATTCTCCCGCCTCAGAAATTGGTATTGCAATATTCTCAAACAAGCTGCTCCATAATTATGAAGATGATACCTTTTTCGATCAGCTTGACAATTCTCAGGCCCGGGGATGGAATGACTCCTATGTGCCTCTTACCAGACTGGATACACAGGTTAATGGAATGAGTGCTGTCGATAAACTGAAATGGGCGATAGCACTGAGCGATACGGCCCTAGATCCCGGCGGAAACAGACTGCTGCTTAATGGAGATTATGGTACATCAGGCAGAAAACCTTATACCGGCGGCACCGATATCTCCCTCGGTTTTGAGGCTGCCAAAGAGGCGTTTCTGTCCGCAATCTATGAGCCGAAACGTCGTTTTATCGTGTTTCTATCGGATGGTGTGCATCAGTTAATAGATACGGCACGGCAGCCATATGCGACCGATTACATCGAGGGCCAGGGTATACCTACAACATTTACCGCATTCTTTATCAATCAGGGACAGCCTATCCCCGACGAAATTAACACGATGACTCTCAACATCCAGAACAATGGATATTCTGAGAACAATATATACAGTGATGTGTGGGGAACCCAGTCAAATGTCAATACGTTCTTGGAGAAAATAATGACCAATGTTATCGGTGATGGATTAAAATACTTTACCAGTACACCGGTAAGCATGACCATCAACGGTATCACCACTTCTACCTTTGACGATACCTTTGCCTTTTTCGATACTATCTTTGCACCATTCAATAAAAACGGCGAAGTGACGCTTAATGTCTCCTATACCTGCCACTGGAATGATCCCATTGACAAGGATGTCACAAAAACCTACGCCATTCATGTAAAGCATGGGAATATCCCCGATCTCGAATCAGTTGACTGCTGGAATCAGGGACGGATTTACTTTTACGACACATCCGGAAATAATATCACTGTAGCCGGTCCGAGTCAGACTCTGCTCGAGGTCCGGTTCTTCCCTCCTGACAGTGGTAACTTTCCACCCTTAGGAAACACGGTAAACCTGGAATTAACAAATGCGGATGGTTCAGATATACTCAATCTGACATTACAGCTCGATCAGGTAACGCAAACCTATTACTCGACAACCTTTATGCGGGATTATGGTACTCCGGTTATGGATGCCATACTGCAAAACAGCAATACAGACAGTATTATCGCAACCTATCGCAACCCTGTTATACCTCTGGATACGGTCAGGTATGGTATCAATGTACTGCCACTGCTCGATTTGACTGTGACCAGTGCCGGGTACCTCGATCAGAATGCGAATGGCCATCCGGACCTTATTACAGTAGCCCAGGGCGGGGGACAGGTACTTACCGCGGCTGACTGTAACCTGCTGAATCCATTCACCAGTATTGCCAGCCCCCGCAATGTTGGTGCACCTTTGTCATTGGTACCAGCGATTAAAGGGTTTAATATAGCCATTAGCGAGCCGCTAATAGCACTACCGGGTAAAACAGACCTCTATCAGGATGCGACGAATGCCGTCAATGAACGGTTGTATATCAATGCCGGATCGACAATGTTATCTTCATGCAGCTATTTCCCCTTTACAAATACAACAATCATGGATAAGATGGCGCCGGTGATTAACAGTGCCCCCTACTACGATTTCCCCGGTACCATTGACTGGGATACCCTGAAAATCATCTTCTCTGAGGATGTCAGCAGTATAGTACATAATCAACCCTTTGTATTCAAAAGCCTCCTGCTTGACTCCTCATTCTATTTAAATGTTGCCCGGGTAAGAACTGACAGTAATATAGTGGTATTTCGGGTCCAGCCTGATCCTGCAGCGCCGGCAGTACAACCCGGGGATTCTATCTCGATAAACAGTACTGCCATGGTAGCGGATCGCAACAGCAACATGCAGTCCAGTCCGGATAATATCCGCCGACCGCTGACTTATTACCATGTGTATAAGCTGGAAACGGTAATTTATCTCGACACCTACTCACATCCGGATGGCCTGATTGATGTTATCCATGTTAAAACAAATGTCGTGCCCGATACCGCAATGATCAATGCACTAATCTCCAACGGCAGCCTGAAATTACCCGAACATCAGAATTTTACCGTTAAAGGAATTGTACAAACAGACAGCGGTTTTTCAATCCTTGTTACACAGCCTGTGGGAACAACTCCGGTAACCGATATAAATCCCCTTCTGGACAGTCTGTGGGGATGTACAACAATATCCTCAACAAACGGTATTATTTTTCAGACAACACTACCTATTATCGATGAAATTCCGCCGGTAATCACTAAGGCAATCCTGTGCCCGAAATTTATCGAAAAAGAGGGGCAGGCGGTATATGATACCCTAAAAATAACCTTCTCCGAAGAAGTAAAGAATCCTCCGTATAATACGAATGAACCCTTTCACTTTTCCTATGTATCGGGAGGTCAGACCTATACCATGGTGCTTCAACCACTCGCCTCTGAAGACAACGGGAAGGTACAGACCTTTCTGGTTCTCTCGTCGACAAAAGATTTCCCTGAAAATGGTGATCCGGTCTGGATTAATGAATTGGCAGGCATCTCTGATTTAACCGGTAATGTCCAGGATAATCCGAATAATAAATCTGTTCCGTTACAGGTCGGGCCCTATAAATTTGTCACAGAAGTGGACATTACTTCCAATCCTGTCACCTCCTTTAACAATACCATCGTTATTGATAACGTGTCCGGGAAAGGGGCGGCTATTGTCGTTAAGGTTATAGGCGGGTGGCCGACCACTGTAACCATGACAGGACTGATGCATATCTTTGATGCCGTGGGAAATACTATAACCGAGACAACAGGAATACCTTCTCCCAATAATACCAGCGTCCTCTTTTTCTGGGACGGAGTGAATGAGTATAAGCGAAAAGTCTCAGATGGCATCTACCTGTGTCTGGTTAAACTTAAGAGTAGCCAGGGAGAAAATGTATCCACTACGTTTAAGGTGGGAGTAAACAGGTACATTGAACAATACTAAAACCATCAAATAACAGACTCTGATTAATCCAAATTCGACAGTTTTTGACAAAAAACAATGAATTTGATTAAGACAGGCCATTTTTACCATGAAGTTTTCACTACAAAAGGCGTTTCGTTAGCGTTCGCAGTAAGGACTGTCCTCAGGGCCAAAGGCGGTCTGCCATCCCAGTAATAAAAACCAGTCAATGGAGCTCTGTTCCAAGGTGTTTTCGGTTATATTTGCCATGGTTCCTCCATTCCTGTAGGACCAGGTTTAAAACCCGCTTCTATGTCATTGGGATTTTCCCGATCCGATTCCAATTTCAGCGGATTGTTGTCGATATATTCCCGGATTCGATTCAAATCATTTCCATTGCGGATGATGTGTTCCCAATAATTGCGTTGCCATACGGGGATTCCCGGTGTTCCTCGCCTTTGGTTGATGCGTTTACCGGAAAACGTTTTGAATTGGCGTATAATTTCCTGTAATGCGTGACGTTTTTTGGGGGCGGGTTCTGAACCCGCCCCCACACGATTATTATGAATGATGATAATGCCATGAACATGGTTGGGCATCACAACGAATGCATCCAATTCGATATCGACCACGTGATTGGGCAAATCATTCCATGTCCATACCACAATCCTGCCCGCCTCATTCAACATCATTTTTCCATCCACCACATCGCCGAATAAACATTCCCGGTTTTGGGTCACAATG
>CAZIYW010000178.1:0-7425 GCA_964543525.1 uncultured Fibrobacterota bacterium
CAATGGCGATAATAGTTGCCGTTTCACTCTGACCTGCCAGTTGAATCCTGTCTCCGGTTTCGCCTTCGATACCGAATCCACTGTAAAAATATTTCACATCCGCTACGGGCAGCTCCGTTCCGTTTCCCTGTCCCAGTGCAAAGGTCAGGAATGTTCCGGCATCGATCATGGGACTCGCCTTCTGCAGCTTAAAATCGTGTTCTACGGCATTCACGAATTGCGGTTCCATTTCAATATTGCTCCTGAAAAGCTCCAGATTGTTTGTCTCCCACCAGCTCACCTCATGCTGGGGCGGATTTGAATTTGAGGTACGGTTACCATATGTTATAAGGTATAATTCATCGGCAGCCTCATTAAAAAAGTTATTGTTTTCGATTAGGAAACCATCCTTGCGTCCCGTTAGCACCTGTACCGGTTTACCCTCCAGCTCATCGGTGTACCATGGCCAGCGCTCATCATTTGCTACAAATATTGATTTGTAGAAAATATTGTTTTTCAGGATATTGTCGTAGAAGGTATAACTCGTTGATCCGGCAATATTCACACCGGCAAAATCGGTTCTATAAAAAACATTGTTATATATACGATTCTCGTAATTGTACCGTGCTTCATCGGAGTATAGAGTTAAATCAAGGCCCGGCCCGACCGTTTCATAAAAAAGATTATTTCGAATAATACACCGCTGCCCGGCAAATTGAATACCTGCGTAGGGCGAAGCATCCCCGCTGGAGGGTGTTTTAGCAAATGTGTTGCCCTCTACCAGATTATATTTCGTAGTATCAAAAATCAGAGGCGGATCATTCTCCGCGTCATATATCTCGCCTATCTTCTGTATTTCATTATGGAAATAGTTGTCTTTAATAACATTAAAATTCCCCGCACGAATGCACCAGAGGCAGTGCCGACCTTTTTTAACATTATTCCGGGCAACCAGATTGCTGTCAGAATGGATAAGCAGCAGATTGTCATTACCGTCGTGAAGTGTATTATCAAGCACCTTGTTGTTATCACTGAACAAGAACTTTACACTGCCGGTGGTACCGGTAGCCTGGGCCCGTGTAAAAGAGTTACCCCTAAACATTATATTCCTGCATTTTACTACACGCGCCCATCCAGATACTTCAGTCACGCTGAGGCCCTCTATAACAATGTTGGAAAGCCCATAGAGGTAAATACCGTACTGTCTGCCCTCCTGATCGAGATCGATTTCATCCTGGGTTAGATTCGACAGCCCGGGAGTGTCTTTAATCACAACCTCGTTTAAATCATAGTTAGTATAAGTGACAACACTGTCAGGTCTGCCGGTATTAACCGGCCTAAGGGTCTGATTATAGTGTCCACCCATAATCAGGACGGTATCTCCAGCCACAGCAACAGTACCTGCCTTTGTAAGTGTGGCAAAGGGCTGAGCAAGCGTACCGGCATAACTGTCACTGGCGTCAACATCATCGACAGTACCGGAAACACCATCGGGGCCTCGGGGATCGGAGACATAGTAATTAGTTGCAAAAGCACCAGCCGAGCACAGGGGTAACATTATAAAGGAGCAGAGCCAGAATAATAAAAGTTTCGTGCTACTTTTCAAATCTCTCTCCTCTCTTATTTTCTCTTATACAACTCCCACATACAATAAACAATATCAGTAATAGAAATATGTCAACAGATGATAAAAAAATATTTTGCACGGCATGATGGACTTCACGACTATAAAGGTCTTCGTCCATAGTTACCGCTCGTATTATTGCGTTTATACAGGTTCATAAAACCCAAAATACTCGAAAGCCTTACCAGCTTTGAGTCTCATTCATCATCTCCATTTTAAGCACACCTGATTGATAATTTTGTTATATTAGTTATTGAAGCAGTGAACGTACTATCTATTGATCTGAGAGGGAGAGGAATGCGCGTTTTTACTATCTTGTGCAACGTTTTCGTACTTATTACCGCCTTTTCTATTTTTGGTGCCCCTAAAACACCCGATAACTGGGGTGATTTCAGAATCGGCCTCGTTAACGATAATACACCCAAAATCAACGACCGGATGAAACAGGCGGTCGGCGAGGGTGTTCAGTTGATGTACCGCTACCGATATATCAATGGAGGATTCGATTCAACCACCAATTCCATGACATGGATATTGCCGGTAGTGGGCTGGCAGATTTCAATCGGCCACATGGGCCTGCCCAATATCACGGTCGAAACTTTCACCGACAACGCATACGAAGACACCTTCTTCCCCTATTTTTTCGAGCACGTCAATGAGTTTCTTGATGCGGGATTTATCGGCTTTCTCGTGGGCAAAGGTATTGCAGACGATACTGACTTCGCCAATGAGACCGAAGGCAATGTTGGTGACCGGGGATGGTTCTTCAGCCACTTAAAGGAGTTTGATAAAGGAAGAGCGTATATTAATGTGACTAAAGCAGATAAAAATATTCAACACGTCAATAGAATAATTTTCAATGTGAAAATTAACAATAATGTTTTAAGTGTAGATTAATACTGCTCAAAATCGAAACAATGTAAAAACAGACCTGTTTTCTCTCTCAGGTAAAAAGCTTACGCTCCTGTTTAACGCTCCTGATCATGTGTCACCTATATCGGTGAAACTCCCCAATGATGATTTAGCCGTCGGTGTTTACCTTATTCGCATTCATATGGATGAATTCAGTAAGACAGTTGAATATCAGGTATACAAGTAACCACTATAAGCAAATCGTAATTCTAATTGCAATCTTAATCACCAATCGTTTTGTGCATTTGCGGTGTTATTTTAACAGAGGTTATACAGGGTATTCGCCGGGATAAAGACTTCGAAACAGTATGGCAAATTCTTGATGACCTTATTTACCTGCCTGAACAGAAATCGACCCATCTCCTTGCTGCAAAGATATATCGCTCAATAAGGAAAAAAGGTAAAACAATCAGAAAGCCAATAGACTGCATTATTGCCGCAATATGTATTGAGAATTCATCCTTTCTCTTGCATAATGATAAAGACTTCGTTTTTATTTCCAAATATTTTCCACTTCAGAGGTTTGAAAAAGCACAGTAAAAAATTTACAAGGCAGCCCTGCAGTAAATAAAATATGTTTACTATTCCATTGCCTTTCTCATCCTCAACATCCCATACCTGCATAACGAAAAATCATATATGACCGGATCTTCGGGATTAATTGTACGGAGGAAAGATGTGATTTCCTCCGCTGCTTTCCAATCAAGGTTCTTTCGTTTTGTCATTCCAAGCTCGACCGCTACCCTACCGACATGCACATCAAGAGGAATTACAAGAATGCCCGGTGACACAGATTTCCATACACCGAAATCGATACCATCATCGGGCCGAACCATCCAGCGGAAATACATGGCAAGCCGCTTGCAGGCACTTCCGGACATAGGTGACGGTAACAGGTATGAAAAGGAGTCATTGTGTGATTTGCCGGCATATTTCTTCAGGGATTGGGTAAAATTATGTGCAGCATGCTTAAAAGTGTGATTGGGTTGCTGTAATCCACTAAGAAATAACACTTGAAGAGTTCCCTGTTCCCTGATTGCAAGTTTCGCAGCCTCAAGCAATGCTGCAATATCATCTCCCGTATTAAACCTGTGCTTGAAACCTCGGAACTTAGACTTTTTCAATTTGTACGAAGTATTTACACAAAACGAATAAGGTTGATTATCCATGATAGTAATAATGCTATCTACAGAGCGAATAATCTGCTCAACACGGCCGTAGGAGAGGCATGAGGCAAGGAGTCCAGCGATCTCTATATCACGGGTATCACGAAATTTGCGGACACATACGAGAGGATCCAGTTCCAGATATTCCGGTTTATGGTACTTTTTGTAAATGCTGTTTAGTTTTCTTTTCAGGTACATAATCTATTCCGGCGACAACAACTTTTTCAATATATTCCCGGTATAAAATAGCTAACGTCTGGTACAGTGTGTATTTCATCAATACAAAGAACTGTATTCAATGAAACATTATATATTGTACCTTTTAGGAACTCTTTAATCCCGCTAAACCTTGACTTTTTACATGAGGTCATTTATATAATTATTATACGTGAAAGGTATTCGTATGAGTTTAATGGATGTCCTGTCAGCACTTGTGGAATATTTTAAAAAAAATGATATCGAGTATGCCATTATCGGTGCATATGCTCTTTTTTCCTACGGAATAGTTCGTGCAACGAAAGATATCGATCTTATAACACGACTGTCAAATCAAAAGAAAGTAATTGCTAACTTTGAATCGCTGGGATTTGAAACCACGTATCGTTCAAAAGCCTTTTCCAATCATTGCCATCCGATAGGCAATATACGGGTTGATATGATGTATATCGAGGGGCATACCGCCGATGTAATCTTTTCTTCGGCTTCAGGCAGGCAGGTGATAAATAAAAACAAATACTCAGTAATCTCAGTGGAGTATTTAATAGCACTAAAGCTTTTTGCGTTGAGCAATAATCCGGAACGCAAGCTTAAAGATCTAAACGATATCAAAGAAATGCTCCTGAAATGCACTTATAATAAGAAACTGGTGGAAGGATTCTTTAAAAAATATAATCAGCTTGATTTTTATCATGCCGTCACCGGAGAAGAGCATGGAGATTGATTACGACAAATTCGAATTGAAATGGGATAAAGAATTTGAAAAATTTGAACGCGAGCGTGACAAAGCTGAACGCGAATCATTCGTTCCGGACTTTCGAGATTACTGCGAATTCCTTTCCAATTTTCCCGTTCCCCGTGAAGAACTGTATAAGATTACATCTGTTGACAAACAGTTTACTCTCGACTGAGTCGAATCGATTTCGTTACTGTAAATATTTTTAATAATGACAAAATCATTGACTTTTTAGTTAGACATTACGCAAGAAAAGGTTTTAACAAACATCATTATCATTTTTGATTGCCAATCCTGTGTGTAATGTGGGGAAACTGGATATTCAGCACTCGCTTTCTATCACCCTATTCATTCTATTATTCGGACACTTCAGCCGATCCGCTCTGCTTTCTTTTACGTCCCCTTTGATTCCCGTTAATAACCCGTGCGAAAACAACATTCAGATCTTTCAGCATCTGTTTATAGGTCATATTTTCCGCGCGAAGTTTTTCATTTCTTTTCTTGAGGGTATTATAGTCTTTTAAAAAACTTCCGACATCGAGAAAATTATACACATTCAATAAATTTGTCCATTCGAATAGCAATAACAACTCAGTAAGAGATCGATATCTTTACAACATTCAACCCACAGACTTTATTCCTTAAACTACTTTTTCATCCCATAGTATTTTTCGAATATTTATATTTCTTTTCATTGTAATTTTATATCTCCATTCTGATTTATTTAGATAAAGGTGCACATTAATGTCTTCCTGCAATAACTCCCGCAGAAGATTCCTTCGCCGAGCAAGTGCTGCATCTGCTGCGTGTATAATACCCTGTTTTATTGCCTGCGCCAAAGAAAAAGTATCCGGCAAGTCAGGCTGGGAAACAGGTAAACAGATCAATCCTGCAATAGAAAACCTCCGGGTGGTATGTTGTCATGATCCGTCAATGGTACGGACAGATCCGGTTAAATGGGATATGGCCGGTCAGAACGCGCCGGTTGTGCGGGAGCGCGTGCATAAAAACCTTGATGAAATGGCAAAATCTCTCGCACAGGTCGACAGCACCTCTGCTGCATGGTCAAAAATTTTTAAAAAGGCCAAACAGAAGCAATGGAGAGAGGTAAAGGTAGCTATAAAGGTAAATTGTATTTCCAAGAACCATCCACGATACGCAGTTGTGGAAAAAATCTGTCTGGTACTTCACGATCTGGGTATTCCCTACTCAAACATTATCATTTACGATGCACTCAGCGATGCAATAAAGCATTACCAACAGGCTGTTGAAAAAGAACTGCCGGCAGGCATCGTTGTCAGCAGTAAAGCAGATGCACTTGGCGGGATGGTTGAGACGTATGTTCCACAACCCATATCAGCCAAATACAACTGTGTCAAAGACCTTGCTGAAGGTTCCATTGATATTCTCATTAATATCGCGGTGAATAAAGGGTGTAATAAAACCGTTGGTGGCTTGACGCTTTCTTTGAAGAACCATGCCGGGACATTCAATCCGAAACCGATTCATATGGGTGGAGGCATGGATTACCTGCTTGCATTTAACAGGAGTGAAGCTATTGTGGGTGGTTCACCGGTACGACAGCAGTTATGTGTTATCGATTCACTCTGGGGTGCGAAGAAAGGTCCCTGGGGTGCTGCAGACAAGCGGCTCTCGCGGCTGATTATGGGCACATTTAGTCCTGCACTGGATTATCTGACGGCGAAAAAGATTCGTGAGCCCCTTCTTGATGCTGAACACAACGGCATTGAGCGTTTTCTCACCTCATTCGGTTATACAATTCCGGACAATCTGGATATAATAAATGTCGCACCCGCAGCATAAAAGGATTGTATGATGGTCAAACTGAATCAACATTTATTGGTAATACTAATAACATTATTGTCAACTATCCTCGCAGCATGCTGTAAAAAAGACCCAACGGTTAAAAAAGCAGGGCAGTCTCTGCTTACGGTAATTGAGAGCGCGACAGAAGTCGGCCAGTGGCGACGCATCGAAATCAATCCGTTTCAGGGAGAGGAGCTCTTCGACCTTATTGACGGCGGCGCTTCTGTGTATCTCGGCTGCGGCTTAACCAGAGGGATACGTGCCGAATATATCTCCCCGGACAGCAATGAATGTGAAATATTTGCATACGAGGCTTCTGAAATTGATTCAGTTAATAACTTCTTTATCCGTCAAATTGAAGATCAAGATAAGGTGTTTGCTATTGAAGGGTATAATACTTCACAGGTAAAGGCTGCTCAGTTCATTGGTGCGATTCTTGTTTTTGTAAAAAACGGCAAATCATACTTTGAGATGAGCATTTCAGGATATGAAGACAGAAAAAACGCTGAAGCCGCGGCAAAGGTATTTCTTGCACTCCTTATCGTTTAATATCACTCGAAATAGTCATTCCCTTATGCTTACGGCAGGGATTCAAAATATTAAAAGTCTCCCGGAAACACATTTTTTTCATTAGCAGATAAATACAAGATACTTTACGTAAAGCTTGATTAACTGAACTAATAATCTATTTTACAAATAAAACAAACCCTTCATAAAAGTAGTTTTATATGAAACAGATTTTGCTCAGTGTAGTATGACAACCCTGAATTCATTTGGTATAAGATTCTGCCATGCACTAATTGATATCTCTCCCCTTAGCAGTTTAACCAGTTTAACGAGGCTTGATTTCTATTCGCGGACAAGGGGCTTTAAAGATAAAGCGCACCCTGCCCGCATCGCTATAGTGTATTAAAAATTTACCGCACAAGATTCATTTTGACCGATTTTTTAAAATCACCCGCTTT
>CAZIYW010000179.1:0-7248 GCA_964543525.1 uncultured Fibrobacterota bacterium
CCTTGATATGTTCCCAGTAACCATCGTTTAAATAAAGATATTATCAAATGGCAATACAGCGTGGGCATATAAACCCATCTGGCCAGCGTAACTGACATAGATAGTTATAACATTCCTCTTCTGAATTAAAGCGGTTTTCAAATTCTAACATATTTCTCGAATATTCTTCCACCTCATTAAACTACATATTGTGGTTACTGAAACCAACTGCATACCCACGTAACTTAATTTATGGCCAGGATTATCCGATTCCATGAGAAGCATTACACGCCTGTCCTGCAAAAACTACCGTCCTTAACGTATTTTCATAATCACCGCATCACACGTTTGCAGATATCGTGTAGCATATCTACATGACTGCTACTTTTATTATTTGTTAACCGGTTCTTATCACCAAACAACCTGAAGTAGTTTCTTGCATGGAATCAACGGGTCCTCTTTTTTCGAACGACGCAGTAGTCCTTGGTATTTTAATTGGCATTCCGGCGGTTATTTTTAAAACACAACGGATGAAGGTTTTTAAAAAGTTTTAGACCTTTGTCCCGGCACTCCTGCTATGCTATTTTATACCTTCGCTTCTGAATTCAGCAGGTATTATTTCCGGAGACAATTCAAAACTCTATTTTGTTGTATCACGCTATTTATTACCAACATCGCTGGTATTACTCACGCTCAGTATAGATCTGAAAAAGATTCTCCAGTTGGGCCCTAAGGCGGTTCTGATGTTTCTTACGGGCACCACCGGCGTTGTGATAGGCGGTCCTCTGGCAATATTAATAGTCGCAACTTTTTCACCGGAAACCGTCGGTGGCCACGGTCCTGAAGCTGTCTGGCGCGGTATGACAACTGTGGCCGGGTCATGGATAGGCGGCGGAGCCAACCAGACTGCCATGAAAGAGGTCTTTCAGGTATCTGACCGGCTCTTTTCAGCCATGGTTGCGGTAGATGTGCTCGTCGGCAGTGTATGGATGGCATTCCTGTTATATGGCGCCGGTATAACGAACAAAATTGACTCCTGGTTTAAAGCGGACTGCTCAGCTATCGATGATGTAAGAGAACGGGTGGAGCATTTCCAGAAAGAGGTTGCTAAAATCGCAGACTTTACAGATCTAATCACTATTGCTTCTGTCGGTTTTGGTGCTACAGCCCTGTCACATTTTCTTGCCGATGCCATAGCTCCCTTCATTGCAGACAATATGCCGTTTTTAATGAAATTCAGTTTAACCAGTAAATTTTTCTGGTTAATAGTCTGTGCCACAACCTTCGGGCCGGCGCTCTCTTTTACAAAAGCTAAAAAACTGGAAGGTGCCGGTGCCGGTAAGATTGGCCGTGTCTTTATCTATATCCTCGTTGCCACTATCGGAATGAAAATGGATATAACGGCAATTTTTTCTCATACCGGCGTTTTTCTCGTTGGCCTCATCTGGATCTCTTTTCATGCGTTGCTTCTGATAATGGTAGGCAAAATTATAAAAGCACCGTTCTTCTTTCTTGCCGTGGGCAGTCAGGCCAATATCGGTGGTGCGGCATCAGCGCCGGTCGTGGCTTCCGCCTTTCATCCGTCACTCGCGCCTGTTGGGGTATTATTGGCGGTGCTCGGTTATGCACTCGGTACATATTGTGCGTATATCTGTGGTTTACTTATGCAATTAGCGGCTCCGTAAAATTAAAAAGGGATGCTCCTTCGAACACCCCTTTATTATAATCAACTCCCGATTAAACTGCTCCACTGCATTATATCGAAGCAGTATACTATGCTCAGTTATTGTTATTCATTTCCAGCAAGCTTCAACGTAGCTTCCTCCCGCCAGTTCACCGATACTTCACCAATCTTCGCAAGCGGTGTCTCAAACTGCATTTTCGCCTCGGTTATAACCTTCTTTTTCAGATCAAAAAGAGCTGAGCCGGTACCATTTCCTGCAACAGGAATCTGCTTCATTAAATTAGAACTGTCTATAACCTCTTTATCAGTCGAATATCTGAATTGCCAGCTTATCAGGGCTGCAGAGTTATCTGCATAGAGACTGTCGAATGTATAGGAACGGTATATCTCACACGGAACAACTCCCTGCATGGTTCTGACCGGAAGAGTAACGGTACGCTCCCAGTTAAAACCCGGTTTAACAGCGGTAGTTGGTAATTCAGGCAGTAATTTTGCGAACTGCCTGTACAGATCCCATTCGGGGAAACTACCGGCCGGCAATTCTGCCGAAGTATCAACACTCGGTGTACCTTCCTGCAATACCAGGTCATACTCAGCATCCGCTAATTTTTCCGTTACCTGCTGCTTCTCTTCGTCGTTCAACATATCCGACGTTATCTGAATATTCTGTACTTTCATCCTGAGTTTATCAGGTGTGGTTGTGCTGCCGGAAAGCGTACCTTTAATAACCGTATTCAGCGTTGTCGTGGAATCATTCTGGGTAAAAAGCCCCTGTGAAGTGTATTCAACCGAATAGACCCATTGCTCCTGAGAGCTGTAATCAACCTTTAACGTATAGTTTTTTTCCCTTTGGCAACCAGTGAGTACCAGTGCGCCGATCACGAAAAGTGAGAGGATACTGTTCTTTTGCATACGGCAAATCCTTGGTTAAGGTTTTACATTCTGTGCATTGGTATATACTCAAAATAGGATAATCGCATACGGTTAGACAAGGCCGGAAATAAAATGATTGAATGATAGTTTTTTAACAGACTATACATTAAACCGTATTTCGATAATATCACCGTTTTGTATACGATGGCCACGATCAACGACGTTTACAAGTCCCTTTTTCCGGCAATCATTGAAACTGTGGCACTGCATGAAATCATGGTAACTGACAACCTCACCTTTTATAAATCCGCGTGCCAGGTCAGTATGGATTCTGCCGGCACAGGTGACAATATCCGCATCTTTTGCAATCGGCCAGGCATGTACCTCTTTCGGGCCGGCCGTATAGAAAAACATGATATTCGCTTTCTCCAGTGCCTGAAGGATAACATAATTTGTTTCCATAGTACCATCTATCTGAAGTACCGGTTTCAGACTTATGGGGGCAAGCTTCCGTAAACGCTCCATCTCTTCCTCAGAGAACGCACATTCACCGAGCGGTTTTTCCTGTTCCAGATAAGTAATACACTTTTGCATGAGTGCCTTTTCATCCGGATCTTCACTCCGTGCAATTCTTGCCTCACACTTCTCCATATCGAGAATGAGTATATCCAGAATAGTTCCCTCAGGGATCACAATAACATCGGTATGCACAAACTCATCTTTGATAAATTCAGCATAAAAGGGCGTAACTTTCTTCGGTCGGCACTTATCAACAAGAGCCTGCATTTTATCATCGGAATACTTTACTTTCCCCTCCGGTAATCCGGGACAATTGTGACCAATCTTCACCCGATACTCTCCTGAAATCCTTTAAAACTGTACTATTTCAAATAAATGCATATTTTGCAGACGGGATAAAATATATAGCGGCAATAGAATTTCAAGGGAAAAGTATCAACCATTATGATATAATTAAGATTGAAGAACTCTTTTTATGTAAAACAATGGATTGTGTATTGACAGTAATGCAGAGCATATCACCGGAAATGCAGAAGACGTATGCTGGTACAAATTAATGATCTGGTTCCAGGAATGGTTCTTGGTGAAGATATCATTCTTCCCAACGGCGCAACACTGCTTAACAGCTCAACGGTACTGTCCGAGCACACGATTGAGCAGATAAGGAAGTACCATATCAAGGAAATTCAGATTGCCGAAGAAGATACAACTGAAGAACAGGCGCAGGAAGAGGACCAAGGGGACAATGATAAAGAAACCAGCGAGACACTGGTAAGGGAAGAGTCTCCGCAGGAAGCGAATGAAGAACAGGATAAAAAAGAGGAGAGTGAAAAGGATAAAGAGGTTGAAGCGCCTGCTGAGAGCTATACGTTACCAAAGATAACGGTGGTTATTGAGAATGATGCTTTTTCCGCATTGATGCGTATTGAGCCTGCGTCTGGTGAAAATGAACGTCTCACCGTACCGGATCTGAAAGAGGTATTGCAGGAACATAATATCGTGTATGGCATAAATGAGCAGCTTCTGGTGGATATTGTAAAACAATGGGAAGAGTCACCCGAGCTCATTGAGTGCGAGAATGTTGCGCAGGGAACTCCACCAACACCGGCAAAAGAGGGAACGCTCGATATTGTGGTGGAATATATTAAAAACAGCCGCGATCTGAAAAAAGCAAAGAGCGCCGAATACTCCTGGGAACTGATAGATGCATCGATACCCTTACAAAGGGTTGATCCGGGCAGCACGGTTGGTAAAAAAGAACTCCAGATACCGGAAATCCCCGGATTGAATATTCACGGCGATGAAATAGCGGCCAAAGAAAAAATTAAAACTGAAGTAAAAACAGGAGAAAATATCGAAGAAGATGAAGAAAATAATGTATATACTTCTACCGTCACCGGGATTGCCTACTTTGTAGAAGACACTCTCGGGGTGATACCGATTAACTTTGACGGTACAGCCGAAATAGAAATATCCCCTGACAACATGCAGGCCACACTTATCATCCATCCACCGGGAGAAGGTGGGGAGGCGCCTGCCGAACAGGCAATCCGGGAACTCATACAACAAGAAAGCATTGTGTATGGTATTAAAGAAAAAATACTGACAAAGGTTTTCACTGATCTGAAAAATAATGTATACTCCGAAAAACCGATTATCATCGCAGAGGGGCTCCCGCCCGAGAATGGTAAGGAGGGAAAGGTTAAGTATCTTTTTAAAACCGATCTGAGCTTAACGCCTGAAACGGATGAAAAAGGCAATGTTGATTATAAAAAAGTAAGTTTAATTCAATCGGTTGTTAAGGGACAGCGAATCGCAAAATTAATCCCGCCAACTGACGGTACTCCCGGTAAGGATATCCGGGGCAATAACCTCCCCTGCACCGCCGGAAACCCCGCTGTACTGCCTGCCGGACCGAACACGAAAATAAAAGAGGATGACGAAAATACTCTTGTCGCGGAAATTGCCGGCAATGTCAGAATAAACAACCAGGTTATTGAGGTTTGGGAAGGTTTTACCATTCAAGGCGATGTTGATTATTCCACCGGGAATATAGAATACGATAAATCAGTTATCATTAACGGTGATATCAAATCGGGATTTTCAGTACAGTGCGGCGGTGATTGTGAGATCAGCGGTACTATTGAAGATGCACATGTTCAGGTTGGCGGCCATCTTGTTGGAAAACTCGGTTTTAACGGCCACGGCAAGGGAATTATTGAATGCCACGGTGATGTAAGCTTGATGTTTGTAAGCAATCAAACCATACGCTCTCAGGGCAGTATCCATATAGCAAAAGAGGCTATTAACAGTACCATGTTTGCACGGGGCGCCATTACCGTCAGCGGTACCAGTCTTTCCGTTGCCGGCGGCAGGCTGGTTGCACGGGATGGTATTACCTGCCACGTGGTCGGCAACGAAAACGGTATACATACCCTGCTGGAAACCGGCGTGGACTTTCATCTCGCCGAATCCCTTGATGCAGAGGAAAAAAAGCTGCAGGATATTCATGATAACCGTGATAAGCTTCTTTACGCTTTCAAGAAACTTGACAGCGCAATAAAAATCGGTAAAAAACTTCCTCAAAAAGAACAACTCGTCTATACCAGACTAAAAAACAGTATTTCAGATTTCGAAAATGAAATGCAAATAATCGAAAAAAAAATTGCACTACTGAGTGAGAAGATTGCACAGGTCGGTAATCCATTTATTAAAATAGAACATGCCGTATTACCCGGTACTGTGCTGAGAATCGGTAATGAAAACCTGGTGGTGCAGAAAGAGATTATCGGCCCTAAAATGATTCGGCTGGTGAATGGTGAGATGAGAATACTCTAGAGAGGGTGTGGTCGTTAATTTATTCTATTGTAAATATCTTATTATTCGACAAATGCAGGATTTCTGAGACAATAGATTGTATTGAGATTAACGGATCTGAAACCCTGACAAATAATGTGTAAAAGAATAATTGATAATTTTAATTACCAGCTCATCCTCAAAGGCCTCATTTCTAACGGCAAACAGTATCCCCTGCATAACATAAAAAGACCAGTTGAAATAATTGGAATGCAATTTCCACTTTGTCTGTTCCAGAGTGAAAAGTTTATTATTCAATAATATCGCACAGTCATCACGCGACAGTTTTCCCTTTCTAAAATAATGTAACGATTCATTCAGCTCCTGTAACGTTGTATATACCAGTATCGAAGGTGCAAAATCCTTGTTGTAACCACCGTTATCTGCATGCACTTTGAGATCGATATATTTTCTTAATGATTCCTTCCGCACATTATTCATGGTAGAGAAACCGGCCTGAACAGCAATATCCTTTGAGCGGGCTGGACGGCCATGCAGTCGTATAAAAAGAGGTTTTACATACTTGGGCGGCAAATCTCGTATAAAAATTTTATTATCTTTCCGGATTCCACCGGAGACATTACCGACAGTCACTCCGGAAGGCAGGTCCAGCTCAAGATAAATATCTTTATATGCAATAGATTTGATTAACGTCACCTCTTTGTTAACAATTTTCAACAGCTGATTAATATCATCTCTTTTCAGCAAACAGGCATTGCCGCCGGTTTGTGCAGCACATTGTATCATGAATTCATCATTAAAATGATAATCATAACCAGTGGTAGTCACATGGGCATTATATTTGTCTGAAACAGCGACAATTTTTTTCAACAGTTTTCCGAATCGGTAACTCCCTTATTTGGATTACCATTTGAAATAAGAATTTATGTAGGTATAGGCATTGTTCCTTGTGCCGGATTGCGCCAGTTGTCCTTCGATTTTATCTATAGCCAGCGATAAATCCCGTTTATGCCCATAGGTAATCAAGTCAACCGCCCGCTCCGCTATCTTTCTGTTATTGCCAATAAGCTGTTTTAAGGGTACTTTTACTTCCGGAGTTCCCGCATAGGAAATCACACTCAACAAATCATTATTTGTTAACAGCGACAGGGACTGAATAACCGATTTTTTCGCCAGACCTAAAGGAATTCCCGACATCTGCTGCGACGCATCCATACAGAAAATAAGTCGTAAAGGGCTTTCATGAAGTGATGATGATTTTTCTGATATAGTCACTACCTGAAGAAGCTGAGTTGATTCATTTTCAGGCCAGGCATTGTATAAAAACCCACCCTCTATACGTAAATCATCTAAAGGATATGCCGGGAAATGGGATA
>CAZIYW010000180.1:0-7173 GCA_964543525.1 uncultured Fibrobacterota bacterium
TACCAAACCTTTTCATAATTGCATCCCCCATTAAAAGTGATATGAACACCTCTATAAAGATAATTCAGTGTTACTGTATCAGGGAATATCCTTTGGAGCGGGCATTACCCAATAGTATTTGGAAAATGATACATATTTTTCCCTGCTTGCGGCAGGAACTATTATTTTTATTGTTTACTTTATATATCAGGTAAAGGAGACCCTGTTGACTGAACGAACTTATTTTTCCCGGCTACCAGTGCTGTTTCTTGCAATGCAACTCCTGTTTTTCCCGCTTTCCGCCGCTGAAGAGAGCTTTCCGGAACTGGAAAGTGAGATAGCGGAGCTGCGGAAGAAAATTGCCGACACCAGGGATAATATTGCACAGGTGAAAAAAAAGGCAGAAGCTGATGCCAGGGCCTTTGCCGTGTATGAGGATCAGTATACCACGCATCTTAAAAAGCAGAAAGCGGAGCTTGATGCATTAAAAGACGATTATAAGGATTTGCATGCCAAAACCGACTCGCTGGCACAGAGAATTCAGCAGGTAAAAGCCGCACAGCACGAGCTTGATCTTTTACAGGATCGATTCAGATATATCCTTATGCAATCCTGTGAAGAACTGGAGCGTGCTATGCATCTGTTGCCGCCGGGGAATCTTCATGAACAGTTGCATGCGCTAAGGTTCCTGCACAGTGAGCTTTCCGTGCATGCTGTTGATAATGTGGAAGCGCTCGAACGGTTCTGGCAGATACTGACAACGCTCTCTGAAGGTTCGCAATCCATTGATGTTGTCTCCGGACAATCGCCCGTACCTTTCATTACCGGCCAGGTGGATTTTATCCGTCTCGGTTTTGCCTATCTGGCGGCAGTTAATGAAAAGGGTACTGCCGGGGCGTTATGGGTGCCGCATGCCGACAGTGCCGGCGGGACCTGGGTAGAGAGCCTGACCCCCCAGCAGCTTCTTGCACTTAAAAAATGTGTTGATATCAGACAGGGAAATACCGTTCCTGAAATTGTTGCCATACCTTTCAGGCACCCGATACACGATGACACAGGAGAAGAGAAGGAGGGGGACGAATAATGCGTACTATGACGCTGTTTTTGCTCCTGATCCCCATTCTCTGTATTGCCGCCGATAAGGGCGAAAAGAAACGAATGGAGTTGCTTAAACGGATAGAACTGCTGAGAAGGGAGTATGCGAAAGAGCAAACAAAACTGCAGCAGGTGACGGAAGAGCGATGGGAAGAGCGGCAGAAACAGGTGACTGCCAAACAGAACAATAAAGAAGATCTCGACCGGCTCCAGCAGCAGATGGAGCGTATGTACTCCGATGTTGCCCGTGCCGGGGAAGAGTTGCTGGCAAGACAGAATGCACTTGAGCATGAGCAAGAGATACTTGAGCAGAAACGGCAGGAGCGGGATTTTCTGGTGAAAGCAATAAATGCAAAGTCGGAGAAGGAATCGGAAATTAATCTCGCCGGATTCCCTCTTAATCAGGATACACGCATGGCTGCACTGAAGCATATTGATAACATGTTCCCTGCGAAAAGACATACTCTTTCAAAAGTGCAGGCATTAGTGACATATTCTATTCAGACCCTGCAGGAGAGCGGTGAGCTGGGTATAGGCCGGCGTACCTTTATCTCCGACGGCGGCGAACCGATTACCGCTCAGATACTGCGTATCGGCCATTGCATGGCCTATGCAATGACCCCTGACGGGGAGATCTGTTTTCTCGGCAACACCGGCAGTCTCAAGAGGAACCGGTTCGAATGGAGTATGATTACCAATGAGGACATGATAGCATCACTGACCGAATCGTTTCCCCGGTGGATCAGTGAACGAAAAATTGAGAGCGACCTTCCGGTCGATATTCTTCAGAATAAGTTCTCCACCACCCTTATAGGCGGTGAGCCGCGAACCTGGAAAACTGTGGTTAAGGAATTCTTCCAGGCAGGCGGACCGATTCTTATTCCATTGGCCCTTATTGTACTCTGGGCACTGCTGCTTATATTAAATCGTATCGTTGTTTTTACAATGAAAACCAGTCAGGGTAACCGGTTCATGCATGATGCCATTGCACTGCTTGCCGCAGGGGAGATTGAAAAGGCGAAGAAACTGGCACAGAACCGTAAAGGCGTCCAGGCGCGCGTGCTCGATACCTGTCTGAAACAATCAAAGTGGAAACGTATTGCTGCGGAGAAATCTATCAAGGAGCTGCTGCTTACTGAAGTGCCGCAGCTTGATAAGCACCTGGCTACCCTTGCGGTACTCGCCGGTGCAGCGCCGCTTCTGGGGCTGCTGGGGACCGTGACCGGTATGATCCGTATGTTCGAGGCAATTACCAAATTCGGTACCGGCGATCCCAAGCTGCTTGCCGGAGGTATTTCCGAAGCGCTGATTACTACGGAAGTCGGTCTTGCCATAGCAATCCCGCTTCTGCTTATACACAATTTTCTGCGAAACCGGCGTAACCATATCCAGTCCGATATGGAGATGTATGCCATGCGGATTCTCAACCGCCTCTGGCCGGAGGAATAGTCGCCATGTATTCAATTTTGATGCTTTATATGGAAAAAGGAGGCGTGGTTAATATCTGCATTGCAGTGGTCTGTTTTGTGGTGATATATATCGGCCTGAGTAAGATGTTTTTCTACTGCGGATTCAGGCGTTCCAGACAGACGATGAATAAATTTCTGGCCGGCAAAGAGGTTTCACTGTCTGATAAGGAGATTAAACGCGACTGGCTGCTGCAGGTGTTCTTTACAGAATACAAACAGCACACGAATCGTTCGGTGAAATATTATACCAACTTTTTCAGGGAGATGCTCCTTGAAAAGGTACCACACTTTGAAGAGGGCCTTGACACTATGGCGGCGTGGATATCGGTCGCACCGCTTCTGGGACTGCTGGGTACCGTGGTCGGTATGGTTAAAACCTTTTCCATTATCACGGTATTCGGGGTGGGTAATCCAAATCTGCTCTCCGAGGGAATATCGGTCGCATTGCTGACCACCCAGTCCGGATTAATTGTGGCATTTCCCTGCCTGCTGTTTCACAATTACCTGGTCAGCAGGAAAACGTTTCTGGTAAAGGAGATTGTCGCTGACAGCGAAAAACTGTTACACTGGGTTGAAGAAAAGGGTGTATAATGCTCGAGGAATATGGTTTTTTACATAAACAGGAATCGGCGGCAGAGGTAAATATTGCACCGCTGCTTGACATGGTATTCATTCTGCTGATTTTCTTTGTGATAACAACCAACTTTAACCGTCAGTCCGGTGTGGAGGTGCAGAAGCCCAAAGCGCAGTCCGCGGTGTATCAGGGACAGAAGACGATTCTGGTGGGCATTTCCCGTGAAGGCACGGTGCATATTCACGGCAGGCAGGTAAATCTGGAAAAGTTGAGCCGTATTGTCTCCGGGGAGCTGTCACGTCGGCCCGATGCCAATGTGGTTATCGTAGCGGATCGGGGATCCATGCTTGGTCGCTCCGTTGAGGTTATGGATGCGTGTATACTGGCGGGGGTGAAAAAAATCTCCGTGGCTGCGGATAAAGAATAAAAAAAAATTGGAATACTGGAGTGTTGGGTCAAATCTTTATAAACGCTTATCTCGATACGTCGTTTAATTCCTACTCGATAAGCGACGACAAACTATCGCTTGCCGAGCGTTGCATTGAGTTTATCGAAATGTGAACAGGGGTTTTATCGAAGCAAGCGTGAAACGAATAAGAAAACATAATGAAATTTTTTACTGCAATACTAAAAATAATCCTTTCATTTGGATTTACTATACTCCTGTTTATTTCCCTGCCGCTTATATACCGTCTATTGGGGAGTGATCTGCTGGCCAGGAAGGCGGATATGCAGGCTTCCCCGGTTGTCATGAAATTCGAGCAAAAAAAGGAGGAGAAGAAAAAGGTGGAGAAGGTGAAACACCGGCAGGTAAAATCCAGGAGCACCAGCAACCGGTCGCGATCCTTTTCCATGAAGTTCAGTCCGGATCTGGGCGTCGGAACTTCCGACGGTGTTGCAGTTGAGGAGCAGAATCTGGAGAATGTCATTTTCGAAGAGGGTGAGGCTGATGTTTCGGCAGTTCCGATTTCGCGTACCATGCCGCCCTTTCCGCGCCGTGCCCGTGAAGCCGGGATAGGCGGGGTTGTCGAGATGATCCTGCTTATCGACCGTAAGGGCAGGGTTGCCCATGTAGAATTTGTCAAGGTGCCGCATGCCATGTTCAAGAAACCCGTGAAAAAGGTTGTCATGCAGTGGAAATTCAAACCGGCTATAAATAAAGGGGTGCCGGTAAAGATGCGCGTGCGACAGAATATTGAGTTTACCATGGATCAGTAGTATGAAAAACGATATACGCACTGTACTGCTTCTGCTCTGTACCGTCTCCGTGGTGTTATCCCGGGAGTTGCTGCAGAAAGCGAACGACTATTACCATGCGAACAATTTTACGCGCGCTGTAAAAACCTACTATAGGGCCCTGCAAGCGGGTGAGAATCCGGCCCTCGTGTATTTTAACCTGGGAAATGCCTACTACCAGATCGACAGTATCGCAAAAGCGATTGTCTGCTATCAGAGTTCCATTGAAGAGGCGCCGGAATTTTTCAGAGCCTACCTTAATCTGGGCATCCTCTATTACAACCTCGATGACATGGCCTCTGCTATCGCCACGCTTGAGCGGGCCGACGCACTGGAGCCGGACAACGTGCAGGTTATGCTCATCCTCGCCTCGGCCTATAAAAACCTGCATGAATACAGTGTTGCCGTACCGCTTCTTGAGCGTGTCCTCGAGCTCGATCCGAAAAACGGTGACTGTTATTTTCTGCTCTATGAGATAAACCGCCGGATCGGTGATTTACATGAGGCGAAACAGTGGCTTGAACGGTATCCCGGGAACGGCAGGCGAATTGCAGATAAGTACCAGCTACTCGGTGAGCTGGCGGAAGAGACTGGCGACATGTCTGAGGCCGGATATTATTACAACCAATTGATTACAATCGCACCGGAGCGGAAATGGGCATATTACCAGTTGATACGTATCCTTTCCGCCGGAGGGAATGTGTTAACCGCTTTACAGAAGGCTGACTTGGCGCTGGAGCGCTACAACGATTTCGGTGAACTTGCACTGCTTGCCGGCAATATTGCCTTCGAACATAAATATTTTACAAAAGCGAAAAAATATTACATGAGCGCCTACCGCACCGGCAGAGGCAGCGGTCTGGTCGGCCTCCAGAATCTTATCCGGTACTATTCCTCACTTGGTGATGAAAAGAGTGTTTCCGAGATTAATGCGTGTATTGTAGCGGGGAAATAACACTACTAAAAAGTGTCACAAAAATATACAAGTTCTGCGCGACGCGTACAGCAGATAGTTCGCATGACGCATGAAGCGTACGAACAGGGGACACTTTTAACCCGGGAGGATTTGGCCTGTTTATTGAATAGTGATGTACGTACCATACGAAGAGACATTCTGGTCAAAGGTTATCATATGTATCGCTCGAGTATTTCCACGAGTATTTCCCCGGAGATAAAATAATAAATTATATTTAATGCATGGCGACAAAAAAGCGAATAACAGTAGTTGGAGCTATTGCACATGTTATGGCCCGCGGTATAGATGGGATACCTCTTTTTAAAATTGATGAAGACCGGCACTATTTCAGAAATCAATTATCGGAATACCTTAACAAAACAGGGTATCTCTGTTATGGATGGACAGTAATGGATACCCACTATCATCTGGTTTTACGGTGCAGCGATCGCCCCTTGGATGAGCTCATGCGTAGTTTAAATTCACGCTATGCACGTTACTATAACAAGAAGTATCATAGGCGCGGTTATCTTTTTCAGGATCGTTATAAATCTATTATTTCGCAAGATCAGGGATATCTGGAAGAATTAATACGGTATGTGCATTTGAATCCGGTCCGTGCTGGGATTTGTAAGGGGCTTGAAGAATTAGATAATTACCCGTGGTGTGGTCATGGTGTATTTATGGGAAAATGTTCAATGAGCTTTCAGAACACTGAAACGGTATTAAAGAGATTCGGCTCGAATACTGTATCGGCTCGTTTAAACTATAAGAAATTTATGGAAGAGGGATTGAAAACAGTTACAGATGGATGGATTGTTGATAAGGTCCGGGAAAGTAATCGTGGAGTAAATAAAAAGGATGAGCCAGGCTGTTGGGTTATAGGAGACAGAGATTTTATTGTTTCGGTGATAAATAAAAATAAAGAGCGATTACGTTTAAACCATATAAAGCATAAATACAGTTCTGTTGAAGAGGTATTAGAAATAATAGCAGAAGAAAACAAATTAACTTCTGAAGAAATAAAAGGTCGAAGCCGTCTAGGCAAAGTTTCAGAATGTCGAAAGAAGTTTGTGTATTTATGTTGCAGGGTGTTGGGTTTTTCTGTAGATGAAGTGTCCCGTTTTTTGAATGTAAGTGGTCCAGCTATATCTTGGACATTGAGTAAAGCAGAAGGGGTGATGACAAAGAAAGAAATTTCTAAATTTATTAACTTACCTCCGGGGTAAAATAGAGGTAAAATATGCAAAAAATGTGCAAAAAAAAAGATACGTTATCACAGGTTAGCATCTAATTGTAAAGTTCTTCAATAAAAACCGACAACGGTTTTTTTATACAGCCGTCATATAGTATCAATTACAAAATCATGTAGAAAGAAGGAGAAAAACTGAGAAAAAAGGCGGAATTTTTGTAAGCGACAACGAAGTGTAATACCACGATTTTTAAACCGGTGGGATTACGCTGTTTTTACACCGGTGTCTGCACAAATGTATCACGTTTAAGAGGGTGTGGGACCCCTTCCGCATCGGTAGAGGGCAGTAACGGAAGGGGAACCACGGGGCGAGAAATTTATGTTCCGTTCAAATTACTTTCACTGTTAATGAAGTACCTGCACTTTCTGCAGATACTGCCTGTTATCCGCTTTTATTCCGATAATATAGGTCCCTGCTGAAACAGGCTTTTTATTCCTGTCCTTTCCATCCCAGAAAATAACCTTGTTTTCCCGGTCAACCTTACGTACTATCCGCCTGACAAGTCGTCCCGTTACAGAATAGATTGCGACCTCAGCCAGAGTCTTTTTCTGCGTATGAAATACTATTCTTACTTTGTGAGGACTCTCCTGATAACAGTTAAGTACTTTTTTT
>CAZIYW010000181.1:0-6934 GCA_964543525.1 uncultured Fibrobacterota bacterium
TATATTTTGGTAAGAGAATGGAAGGTATAAACTACATTATTTTGAGAGAACACCCCGAACAAGTTCAACTTAACCTGTCTTACGTTCGGGGACCTGGAAGTGAGAGTGGCAGAAACCATATATTTCAACAATACTCACGTCTTGTTAGCATATTATTATAGCAATTGATAATTTAAAAAATGTGTAATTAGTTTTTCCATCAAAATTAAATTAATGTATTGTCTGTATTCTATACTCTATTTCTGCAGGTACTCCGTCGTAAAATATTCATTCTTGACATCCGGGTTGAAAACCAATTTTTCCATTAAAAACCTGGAAGAGCGGCCGTTCTTTTTATTCTCCATGGTAATATCCACGGGCTGATACTTTTTATTCTTTTCGTCAAGAAGCTTCACCTTATCAGTAATCATGACCTTTATCAGTTTGCCCCTCAAGTCGTAATACTCGGTTTTCCTGGTGGTATAGTCGGCCTTGCTAATCCAGCTTATTTTTTTTGAATACCCGTATGCGGAGCGGATTTCTTTTGATACCGGCAGCATCTCGATCTTCCAGCATACAATATCACCAAGGGTTTCTGTACCGAGCATTTTGTAGGTGTAATCGTCAATTGACGGTTTTGTAATATCCGCATTGCTGAATTCCGAGCCCATAAAGCTTTTTGTTTTTTCGCTGCTTACAATGCGCCGTACTTTCCTGAGCGCAGGCATATAGATCCACATATCATCATCCTTTTCTTTATAGTCAAAGGTTAGTATGCCCGTACCTTTTACATCAGCAGGTTCAAGAAAACGCATAATCATCTTTTCCACTCCGCCGGCATCATCGTTTTTTTGCGCCGTCGTGAACTTACGTATTCTCTGATTGCCCCTCCCGTCGCTGATGATAAGCTTGCATATTGATTCAGAACCTGCCAAGGTAATGGCATCATGTGACTTCTGCATGATCTCTTTGGGATCCTCCCCGGAAAACACACTCACAACACTTATCATCACGACAGCCAGTGAAAGGTTCATCGGTGACGTATTCATATACTACCTCCTTTGAGAATTTTTATAGTTTATATTGACCGGCTCAAGAAACCTCGGCTTGACAACCAGACACAATGCCGGTATCACAATCAAAGTTCCGCACATGCAGGCAAGGGTCAGCACACCGAACAGTATGGCAAAATAGCGCAGCGGCGGCATTGACGAAAGTATCATCACACCCAACCCGGAGGAGACACAAAAGGCATTAAATACGATAGCATGACCAATGGTCGAATAGGTCTTTTTCACTGCTTCGCTATATGATACGCCTTTTTGCCGTATGCTCCTGTACCGCCAGAGGAACTGGAGGGTAAAATCCACGCCTGTGCCGATTACAATCGACGTAATCATTGCGGTGGCCATATCCAGGTTAATACCCAATGCGCCCATGGTGCCGAATCCAATGATAATGGCAAAAAGCAGTGGTATGGATGCAAGGAATCCGGCTGAAACAGAGCGGAACATTATCATAACCAAAATTATAATGGCAAACAGTGCAGACAGAATTGATACGATCTGTCCTTTCAGAATAGCTGCGGCGAGGTCGGCATACATGGCAGCCCACCCGCCATAGGTTATAAGCTCCCTGTCCTTTGCGCCGAATTCCTTTATCTTATCGATAATAGTATTGACAACCGGGGTAGCGCCGTCATTGATACGCACGATAAACTGGGCCTTTTCATAGTTGAAATCCACCAGGCGTTCAAAATCATCCGGATTGCCGCTCATCGAATAGAGCACAAGATATTGCGCGACTGCCTCGCGGGTCCGTGGTATACGATTGTATCCTGGCTCTCCCGAATCATTGAGTGCCCTGCTCATGACACGTATCACGTCTGCTATTGACGTTACCTGTCCTACACCGTGCAGGCGCTGAAGAGTATCTTTATAAGCCTCCAGTTTTTTCAGAAACCGAGGTTCCTTAATATCGCCCTCGAATAACACTGAAATATTCTGTGAGCCGCCAAAATGTTTGTTTATAAGCCGTGTGCACCTGCTGATCGGGTGATTCTTCCCAAAAAGGTTCTCCTGGTTTGCATCTACAGTTATACAGCTTGTCAACCAGATACCGATCGCAGCGATGATTCCTGCTGCAATAAGTGTGGCGCCTGGATGCCGCACTACAATCTCCGATGTGTGAAACAGGCTCTTTCCCAGAAGCGGCAGCGAATTTTTACCGGTTTTCCTTGCATTGTTTTTCGGCAGTTTCAGCATCGACAATACCGCGGGAATACCTCCCAGACTTACCGCGAGCGAAAAACCTATTGCAATCGAAGCGGCTATTCCTATCTGTTTTGCCGGTAGAACCGCATGGGAAAGCATGCCAAGCAGTCCTACCATCGTGGTAATTCCCGAAAACAGTATCGGCCGGTACAGCCCTTTCAGTACTTCGGTCGCTATCTGCCTGTTCGAGAGATTCGTGGCGCCTGCGCACAAATCTTTGTATCGAGCTATCAGGTAAATACCATAATTATTGGAGAAGGCAACAACCATGATTGGCAGTATTGCCGATAAAAGAGTCATCTTCCATCCCATGAGCGGGAGAATGCCCATGCCGAATGTCGCAGACAGGACAACGACACCTAACGGCATGGCTATACCGCGTAATTGCCGGAAAAAACCATAGAGTATGACAAGGATAACGAGCAGTGCCCCAGGAATCAGCAGGATAAAATCATGGGCAATGTTTTTGATAATCACGGTCTGGAACGCAGGTATACCTCCGATGAGCACCTTTTCACTACCCGGAAATTCATTAACCGCCTTTTGTACATCCCGGTATACTTCCTGTTTCGATGCGTCAAGCTCAAGCGTCAGAAGTACAGCGGTCACTTTGAAATCCTTCGATACCACGACTCCGCATGCAAGTTCATTATCCGCAAGGGACTTGCGCAGGGCCTCGCGCTCCGCATCGGTTTCCGGAATTGCCATGACCGCAGGCTCGACAATCATGGTGCCTTCCTCACCCCGTATATTCCTGGTTTCGAAAAGCGACAGAACGCTCTTTATCCCTTTCGTTTCCCTGAGCCTATACCCTATATTCTCTATACGCCGCAGAGTTGAACCGTTCAACACATCCTGTGTCTCGAAAAGAATAAACAGCATTTCGTTGGATCCGAAAATCTTTTCTATTTTCTCAGTATTTACACGGGAGGGCATTTTTTTGGAAAACATGAAAAGGAAGTCGGCGCTTATCTCCATATTTCTCAACTGAAATCCCATTATCCCTGCCAGAACCAGGCATATAATTATGACAGGCCATCGGTACCTTACTACAACAGATTCCTGTGCCATCGCGCAACTTCCTCTTTCTTTGGCCGGCAATATTAGAAATACACCGTGAGTTCAGTATATACAAAGCTCATCAGGTTGCTGACCATATTATTTAACTCTTCATCCGGCCCGTCAATATAGCGACCTCCCACAGCCAGGTTTACCGCATCGGCGATATCGTAGGATACACTCGGATTAATCACATAGTCTTTTGTTGTGAAATTGTACATTCCCGCCAGTTTCAGATGTAACGTTTCATACAGCGTGTTCCACTCAATATTTCCCGTCAGCGCATGACTGACTTCATCGGAAGTGCCGGTAAACAGCCTGTTCAGCCGCCGGATTTCATTTGAGGCAAGTGCGGCAAAATAGAGCGCCTGCGCACCAGGATCGAATGGATCCGTAAGCACCGGTTCGACGATTTCCTGATAGTCAATAACATACAGACCGGAGTACTGGAGAAGTATAGTCCATTCACTGAAAGTTCTATCTATCCCCAGTACATAATGCACAAAAGGATTCGGTACATAGACATGCTTATCATACTCATCAAAGGGATATCTGAATGCAGCCTCGCCACGTAAACCGAATGATCCGATCGCCGTGGAGAAATCAGCACCGAAAATATGCGTGCGATATGCGTGCGGGATAAGCGTCAGGCTCGTTTGACCGAGAGAGAAATCAAATCCCGGCAAAGTTGTGTAACCGTTGAAATATGATACCGAGCCGTCAACCGACGGAAGTGTCAATTCCCATCGAAACGCATAGCCGCCATTCCTGAAGCGGATATCCGGATAGTCCGGCTCCCCTATTGTTATTCCGGCAGGGATCTCAGCTCCTGCAAGCGGCAGAACATCAGGCCGGTAACAGGGAATCCATATCCCCTGGATACTTGACTGACCTACTTTCGCCCTCACCTGAAGCAGCTCGTTTCCCAGTCGTGTATCATCAAATTCCGGGGAAAGAACCGTCTGATCCTTCGGGGTAATGTTATTTGTCGGATTGATTGCGTCAGCCCTGCCCCAGGCGACGATCTGTCTTCCGAGTTTGATGTCAAACGGCCCGGGTGAAACTGAAACCCATGCTTCGCGGACATCGCAGGTGATGGATGCAGAATCACGGATTTTTCCGGCGTTACAGCGCACTTCGGCAAATGCTTCGCCGAGATCGGATTTTTGAGCATCCAGTTTCAGAGAAACCTGTGCATTGGCACATGATATTATTGCATCATTATCGCTGTTCTGACCGCCACACAAAGAACCCTTGATATACCCGCCCACAGAAAACGACTTCGTTTGTTTGTTACCTGCACCTGAAGAAGCACTATCCCTGCCGGCACTTTCAAAAAGCCCCTGAGCGTAGATATTTGATTGAAATATAATAAAACAACTAATTATTACAGTAAATGATGCAACAAATCTCATAATCCCATCTCCTTTTTCAAACTTACTGACTTATATATACAGATTGGTCAGTATGTTAAATATTAAAAAAAAATCATCTATCATACTCTGTCCTTTTGAAAAGATAAAAGGCCGTTAAAAATCGTATTAATGACCGATTCATCATCCATATTACTTCCGATGGGATCAATAAGGTTTCTTAACTCTTTAATTTTAGCAAAGCCACACATAATAAGAACGATGGTGGTAAGAATATTTTGAATATCTGTGTCAGGATGCAATTCGCCACTTCTCTTTGCCTCTGACAATCTTTGACCCGCCTCTTTTAAAATATTCGATATGTCTTTATTATATTCGTTAATTACTTCTCCTGGAACATCTGCGTTTTTTTCCGCATCCCCCAGAACAAGAAGAACATTGAAGGAGTTATCCTTTTTAATTCGTTTAAGTACCTCTTTGCATTTTTCCAGAACAAGAACAGGTTCTGAAGAAGAAAAGGTTTCACTGAAAATTGTTTCAACCCTCTCAATCGCCCGTTTTATAATTGCTTTAAAAAGGCCTACCTTACTGTTATAATGCCAGAATATTGCGCCTTTTGTCAAACCTGCGGCTTTGGCAATGTTGTCCATGTTGGCGGCAACAAATCCACGCTGACAGAACTCCTTTTCCGCTGCCATGAGGATACGCAATTTGGAAATCTCTGTATCTTCCTTTGTTTTTCGCATATAAACCCTTTACATACCAAGCAGTCAGTATAAATATATCACTTTTTTCGGAAAATGTCAATGATAATTTTGCCTGACCTATTTATAAATTTTGCCACTAAGGCACAAAGTCATAAAGAAATACAGAGAATAACACTATTTTTTTGATTGCTATTTGCTTTTTATGTGCTCTTTGAGGATGTATATTGCTGTCAAGGGCTTTGGTCTTACTATATATAAATCGCCCTCATCGTCTTCCTCCGCATCTTCCTGGAATTTTAAAAACGAGGAGGAGGAAGAGGAGGATGAATAACACAAACAGTTAGGTACAGGAATAAATGAAAATTATCCCACCTGCAGGATTTCCCTATACATGGTGCAGTAATTCAGGAGAGGACAAGTTTGGTTTTTGGCTGGAGTTCACTTTGAAACGTATTACCCGGCGAATGCGATGGATCAGGCAGGGTCATTTTTCCATGGGTTCACCATATGATGAACTGCACAGACACCATTATGAAACCAGGTATGAAGTGACACTGAGCAAGGGATTCTGGATAACCGATACTGCATGCACGCAGGAGCTGTGGAATAGTATTATGGAAAAAAATCCAGGCACGGATTTCAACCAGAAAGAGCCTGTTGTCAATGTAAGCTGGGACGATTGCGATTCGTTTCTTAAAAAAATGAACGGCCTTCTTGAAAATGTTGTCTTTTCTTTACCGACAGAGGCGCAGTGGGAGTATGCATGTCGTGCCGGGACAACCGACCCCTTCTCTTTCGGCATGAATATCTCTCCTGAACAGGTTAACTACAACGGCAATTACCCCTATCTTGGTGACACAAAAGGGTTGAATCGGGGAAAGACCGTTGCAGTCAAATCCCTTCCTGCAAATCAATGGGGATTATATAAGATGCATGGGAATGTTTGGGAATGGTGCAAAGACTGGTATGGTGATTATAATACAGAAAGCGTGACAGACCCAGCAGGACCTGCAAATAGAAAATATCGGGTGCTGCGCGGTGGCTCTGCATTCAGTGGTGCTGCAGACTGCCGCTCCGCAGCGCGTTCACGGTGCCATTCTGACGGCCGTTATAAACGAAATGGATTCCGCTTTGTATGGAATCCCCTGCCGCCGGAAAATACGGAAAAGCAATTGGAAGAGGAAAAAGCAATTGATGATGATAAAAGTAAAGAAAAAGACAAGGGAAAAGAGGAATATGTGATTATCCCGGAAAAGGAAGAGTTAGTTGCGAGGGATATAACGATGCCTAAAGATAAAATGAAAAAGATTAGGAAAGGTAGAATGTAGCGGGAGCGAATTGCTTGCAAAAAGGGAAAAGAAAAGCAATTAACAAATTCGATCCTAAATCATTTTGCGTACTTTTTCTATCGTTTTTCATCAGCAGAAAGTGAATAACGTATATGATAAAGTCAAAATTACGGGCAATATATTTGATTTATGTTTTATTTCACTAGTGTCCCAATGTTACTCGAATAAATTCAATTGGTTACAGTTTTGCTCTT
>CAZIYW010000182.1:0-6845 GCA_964543525.1 uncultured Fibrobacterota bacterium
GTCTCATGGCCAACCTTCTTGTCAACTTTTTGGAAAACCTATGGGATGGCAGTGTTATTTTTTCAGTGTTTTTTTCAAGGGCCTCAAAGCACCCTTAATAGAATTGGTAAGTGCCACCTTCTTGTCAAGAGAGGAGTAAGAAAAATCCGAGGACCACTCGGTTTTGTCGGTGGTTGCATCAACGAGCCGAAGTTTCACACCCACATAGGCATCGGTATAATTAACTTCTTTTGCACGGGTTACGGGACCGTCGAAGATCGATGCTGTGCCGGTACTCTTGACTCCGGCCGCATCATCCGCCGCTTCGTAGGCAGACTTGTTTGCATCCTTGCCCGTCCCTTTATCTTCAACCATGATGGTATACGGCTGGGTACGGCGCTCGTTGTATTCGGTGATTGAGCAGACCATGATTGCATCGTGGGCCATCTGTTTTACGACGATTTTAAAACCCAGATCTTTCAGCTGACGCTCCAGCTCTTCCTTGACAATGGCACCTGATCCCTGCACACGAAGGTAATCAAGGACCTTTTCAACGGTGATAGACCTGATACCGGCGAAGTTGTATCCGGCTTTCAGTGTGACCGTGCTTTCCGGTTCTCCACAGGAAACGAAAAGTACTATACAGGCAATGAGAAAATAGTAGTAACGCATATTACTTTTCCTTGAGAAATTCGATATGGTTTTTTGCTTCAACAAACAATTTGGTGCCGGGGGCATTTTTCCGGCATTTTTCCCAGGCAGCGATTGCCTCAGCATATTCCCCCTGTTCTTCATAAAGCTGCGCCGCCAGCTGATAGTATTCACCTTTGTCACTTTTCCTGCTGATTGCCTTCTCAATATACTGGAGTGCGCTGCCGTATCTGCCTTTCCCGGTTAGAAGAATCGCTTTCACATAGTTAGCCTGATGATCGTTGGGATGTTTTCTCAGATAGGGTGATAAAACCTCATCAGCCTCGTCATACTTTTCACTGTTCACCAGATCGATAGCCTGACTCAGTTCCGCCTGACCGAAACAGAAAACAGCGAAGATACCGATGAATAGAAATACTTTTTTCATAGAAGACCTGACGTTACTAGAAAAATTATGATTTCTTTATATTAATCCTGATTGTAACCATAATTTTCTTTTTAATTAAGATTATGATTACGGTTATTAATATAGTATTTATGCACCGCGTGTCAATTCCAATACTGCAATTTCCGGCATACAGTCAAACCGTACAGGATAGATAGCCCACCCGATTCCCTTTGAGATAAAGACCGGAAGCCTTTTTTTCGAGTATTTCAGACCGAACGAGTAGTTCTTGTTTTTAACGGGAAGCACTGGAGAACCGATAAACGGCAGATGCACCTGACCGCCGTGGGTGTGGCCTGCAAGCATCAGGGAAGCACCGTCACAGTCTGTATCGGCGGAGTCCGGGTTGTGGGCAAGAACAATTGTACAGGCATTTTCGGGAATGTCTTTCATAAGACGGGTAATCGGGACATGGTCTTCCCACAGGTCCCCGGCACCTATAAACCAGAGCTGATCCGTGCTTCTGGTGATACATTTTACCTCGTGGCGGATATTCTGCTTTGTCCGGTCCAGCCAGTAGAGAGAACGGTCGGTATCACCCCAGTGGTCATGATTGCCCAGGATTGAAAAGACACCACAGGGTGCTTTCAGTTGTGCGATAAGGGGCCAGACAGCATTAATCTGTCCGGTTGCATTGAATTCGTGGATATAATCACCGGTACAGACGGTCAGATCCCGCGGAATACCGTTTGCGTGCCGGATGACCTTTTCAATGAATCGCAGAGGATTGAGCGTACCGTAATGCAAATCGGTTAAATGAACTATGGTAAACCCTTCAAATGAGGCGGGGAGGTTTGTAACGGGAATCCGGTAGTTATTTACTTGCAGAAGGTACCGCTCGATAAAAACCGGGTAACTGGCGATAAGGCCGAGACCTGCCGTTGTTGAGGTGTATTTTATAAAGGCTCTGCGATTCATGGTTGCTTTCATTACGGGTCAACAGGGGTGTTATTGATGTAATTATATACCACTGCCGCAGGAATCGCAATGGTTGTTGATAAGAGGAGGTATTCCCCTTATTGTCCCGGTAATCCAGTCCTTGTGCAGAGAGTGATTACGATTTGGGATTATGATTAGGACTACGATTAAGATTACGATTAGGATGCAAAGAATTCCTTGAAGGCTTCGACAACCGTTTTCATATCCTCCGCAGTAACGTCCAGATGGGTGACGAGTCGCATCGGTACATCATCGCAGGTCAGAATACCTCTCTGTCGCAGATGGTCAATAAGGGAAACCACCATGGAATCTTCCACTGTAACAAAAACCATATTGGTTTGCACGGTAGCCGGATCAATCGTCACTTCGTCAATTTCAGCGAGTCCTTCAGCGAGAAGAGCTGCGTTGGCATGATCTTCGGTAAGTCTATCTATATTATTCTCAAGTGCATAAATGCCTGCAGCCGCGATAATCCCCGCCTGGCGCATACCGCCCCCGAGCATCTTGCGCCATTTGCGGGCCTCCCGTATCTGCTCACTACTTGCACAGAGCAGGGAACCCACCGGTGCGCCAAGCCCCTTGGACAGGCAGATGGATACTGAATCAAAAGGGGTGGAGATATCCTTTACGTCAACCTGTTGTTTGACTGCAGCATTAAAAATCCGTGCACCGTCGAGGTGGGTTGCAAGTTTGCGCTCTTTTGCAAAAGCGGTGGCCACACGGATATACTCAAGTGACAGTACCTTGCCTGCCTGCGTATTTTCCAGACACAACAGGCGGGTACGGGCAAAGTGGATATCGTCGGGTTTGATTACTTTTACGACTTTCTTAAGGTCAAGTGAGCCGTCAGGCTCCAGCTCAAGCGGCTGGGGTTGTATACTACCTAAAACCGCAGCACCGCCGCCTTCATATTTGTAAGTATGCGCCTTCTGACCGACGATATACTCATCACCGCGCCCGCAGTGAGTTATCACCCCGAGCAGATTGCTCTGCGTACCGCTGGTGGCGAATATCGCATCTTCAGTGCCGAGCATTTCTGCGGCAAGCTGCTCCAGACGGTTGACCGTAGGATCTTCGCCGAGAACATCGTCACCGACTTCAGCTTCAGCCATTACCTTGCGCATGGCCGGTGTCGGTTTGGTCACGGTATCACTACGGAGATCGATGAATCGCATAGTACCCCTCCCCATGGTATGTGATGTTAAGGTATGGCTGAATAATATAATAATTGATTCGTTGCCGGTTACAACATAAAAAAGCGTGAAGGGAGCGATTTAAAGAAATAAAGGTAATCTTAAGAAAATAAAAATCCCGATTTTATTCAAACCAGGATTTTCTATATACCCGGGGTACCTGATGTAAATACCAATAATAATTGTCGTTGTTCGGTTATGGTTGGGGTAAAGATGCTCGTTTCGTCTATCGGTCACGTTTTATGTCTTTTTTTATGTAAGCGTTACCGCTAACCGCTACCGGGATCGTCGCCCTCACCCTTTACCGTCAGGAAATTACTACCTGCTCAACACTTCCCGTATCCGTTCCAGCGCCCAGTCAATATCCTCCCTGGTGATAACCAGCGGTGGTGCGAAGCGGATAACATTCTCATGGGTCTCTTTGCACAGGATACCTTTGTCCTGGAGTGTCTCGCAGAAGGGCCGCGCCCCACCGGCGTCCTCGTTCAACACCACCCCGATAAGCAGGCCTTTCCCGCGAACTTCCTGGATATAGGGGCTGTCGATGTTTTTCAGCTCTTTCATGAAATAGTCACCCATGGCAACAGCGTTTTCTATCATGTTCTCTTCGATAATGACGCGTACAGCAGCACGGGCTATTGCACAGGCAAGCGGATTGCCGCCGAAGGTACTGCCGTGATCGCCCGGCATAAAAACACCGAGAATCTCATTGTTTGAAAGTACTGCGGAAACCGGATAAAAACCACCTGAAAGGGCTTTGCCTATCAGAGTAACATCAGACTCGACACCTTCGTGCTCCTCCGCAAGCATCTTACCGGTCCGTCCCAACCCGGTCTGTATCTCATCGAAGATCAGAGCCATGTTGTGTTCGTTACAGATTCTGCGAATATCTTTCAGATAGCCCTCGGGAGGGACTACCACACCGGCTTCACCCTGGATAGGCTCAACAAGAAACGCAACCGTATTCGGGGTAATCGCTTCTTCCAGAGCACCGGCATCGCCATAGGGTATTACTTTAAAACCCGGGGCAAAGGGACCAAATCCCGCTTTGTAGTCCTCTTCGGTACTGAATCCGATAATCGCCAGGGTACGTCCGTGAAAATTGCCCTCGGCAACAATAATCTCCGCAGATCCGTCGGGTATGTCCTTTGTCTGATATCCCCATTTCCTGACCGCCTTGATAATGGTCTCGACCGCTTCAGCACCGCTGTTCATAGGCAGCACCTTATGGGAATTGGTGGCTTCACAGATCTCTTTGTAGAATAGGCCCAGCTGGTCATTCCGGAATGCCCGGGAGGTTATGGTCAGCTTCTGCAGCTGCTCCATCATTGCTTTCTGTATCCTGGGATGACAGTGTCCCTGGTTAACTGCTGAATAGGCGGAAAGGCAGTCCATGTATTTATTGCCGTCAACGTCCCACACCCAGATGCCATCGCCGCGGCAGAGCACCACGTCAAGCGGTTTGTAATTCCGGGCACCGTACTTATCTTCCAGTGCGATATAATCAGCAGTTCCTAATGATTTTTGACTCATGTGATTCTCCTTGTAATCGCTTTCTGGTAAAGGTTTAAGAACTGAAATACATACATGTATTACTTGATTTGAAACAGGGATAGATATTATGTATATATTAACAAAATAATTAATGAATCAGTAGAAAAGCCATGTTAGAAATGAAGAAAATGTTGGTAATGTATGCGATTTGTGCATTATATGCAAAATGTGGCAGATTGAACAGCCATTCTGTCCCGTGAATTATTATCTGAGCCGCCGAAAGTCTTTTATTAGCAAGTCAGTACCGTATTATATTAGAGAAATAATATCAATATTTCCCCGGAGTATCAGGAACGAAAACGGTACACTTCCGGGTTTGTATAAAACCTTATGTTTTATTAAACCCGAAAAGGGTTATATTATAGCTCTCCTAAATAAACATAATAAATATTTTTAAATTTATACAAAAATGTAGATTTTTTATAAAAAAAGTCATTTTATATATTGATTGTTGCTTAAAATTATTCATTTATTGCTGCCCCATCTAAAAGTGAGGAAGAATTATGGATAAAAGGATAGTTTTTTCCCTCTTAATAATAATGTTTATATGGTCGGCATTTACACAGATTCCCACAGACTGTCTCGTTGCCTATTTTAAATTCAGTGGAAATACCGCCGACAGCAGCGGACACCTGAACCATGGTACTAATGTAAATGCTGCTCTGACAAATGATAGATTCGGCACAACAAACAGTGCCTACAGCTTTGACGGCAAGGATGATTACATTTATGTTGACTCAATAAAAGGTTTACCGGCCGGGAAAGTACCGAGAACGGTCGGTGTGTGGTTTCTTTCTGCCGGTAATCCGAACAGTACCGGCCAGTTTGTCAGTATCGGTGCTGCAGCCGCTACATAGGGTTTACAGATTGGTTTAGTAAGCGGTGATTTAACGGTTAGCTCCTATGGTACCGGCAACTCCTGGACACCGTCACTGAGTGGTGTAACCATTAATGACGGTAAGTGGCACCACTGTGCAGTGGTCTATAATGGTATGAAAACAGAATTCTATGTTGATGGTGTATTTAAAGATTCAACTGTTGCTCTGGTCTGCAGTACAGCCATCGATTCAATTTATATCGGCAGGGATCTTGGTACCAACTGGCAGTATTTCAAAGGCAGTCTTGATGATATTACTGTGTATGGAAAGGCACTTGCCGCAGCTGAAGTTGCCAAACCGTATGACATGAGCGACTCAACGATTCACCTGATTCCCATTGCGAGTCCAACCGATCAGAAACGCCCCGTGTTCAGATGGTATACAAGCCCGTCGGCAACCTCGTATACCCTGAAGATTGACACAACAGCAAACCTTGCAAATCCGTTTATTGTTGCGCCGGTCCAGGATACCACTTACACACCGACAATCGACCTGCCTGCGGGTACCATTTACTGGCAGGTGAGCGGCAATAACGGTCTGGTATCGGCTATCTCCTCATTTGTCATTAAGGATCAGAATGTGCCGGTCCCGGTACCCTTTGATCCGAATCTTATTATTGAGGTCAGGCCGCAATTCAAATGGCATCCGGTCTACGGAGCGACATCCTATAACCTGGACATCGACAGCAGTACTGATTTTACGACCACTATTATAAGCGCGCCCGTGTCTGATACCTGTTATACTCCGTTAATTGATTTGCCGGCGGTTACACTTTACCGGCGGGTAAAATCGAATCTCAGCCCGCAATACTCGGAAGCAGAGGTGGTGCATATTCAACCCGACTCGATACCATTCCTCTTCCGGTTTAACGGTGATACGGTAAATGCCCTGCGTCCTGATTTCAAATGGAAGCCGGTTAGTGGTGCAACCATCTATCAGATAGAGCTGGATACTCTGGGAAACTTTGCAGCACCGTTTCTGTCAGTACCGACCAGTGATACACTCTATAGCCCGTCAATCGATCTCTGGGATATGAAACCGTACTGGCATGTCTCTTCCAACAGGGCTCCGGGCGTATTTTGTCTCAAAGACAGCCTGATAGTTAATACTATCACGGAGATACATCTGGTACCTGACGGTAACGGGTATATAAAAAAAGTACTTAACTGTTATCAGGAGAGTCCTCACAAAGTAAGAATAGTATTT
>CAZIYW010000183.1:0-6728 GCA_964543525.1 uncultured Fibrobacterota bacterium
CGTGAGAGGGCTTTTTACAGTGCATCTTACCTGCGTCAATAATAATCTCTAAATCTCTAAATCTTTAAGCTCTTTAATCCCTTATTATGTACCTTACCTACCGTACATTCCATATCAATTAATAAAACCTTTTATCAAAGTTCCTGTAATTAAAAAAAATCTGAGGAACAAAGGAACAAAAATATAGTTTATCATAAATAAGGGTATATTAAACAACAATACCAACGCGAACAGGGCATGTATGAACATCAGAAATTCTATTAATGACGGAGAACCCATCCGAGTTCGGCAAATTTGTCACTGTGGTACTGCAGGAATATGCTGGCCGGATTTAATGAAGTTGATGAGAAGGTTGAGGGTTTTACTTCTGAAGAAGTCAGGCGGGGTGAGAAGGATTTTTATGATTTTATCTGCAGGATGTATGAGGACATGTATAAAAAACCGGAAAGCTTCATGATTCCGGTTGGACTGTATGACGAATATCTTAAAAAGGCAGCGACAAAGAAACGTGCTGAAAAGAAACATTATACGGATGCACGGGAATCCAGACTGTGGAATGAGTTCCAGCATGCCATTCAATACTATGCAAAATTTCTCTATGAAATCGGTTCCCGGGCGAAATACATCTCCGCAGTAAGCCATGCGTTACATATCACCGAATATCATTACGAAGAAGCGAAGAAAGCTTCAGAAATGACATATATCAACGGAGATCATGAGAGTAGACGGGAAGCCTGGAATATGCTGGGCATGCGTTTTGTAAATCAGAATGGCATGGTTACACTAAGCAATCAGCGGAATCCGGACATGTTCATCGGCCTCTGGATACTGTGCCGTGCACCGGAGAGCGCCTGTAAGTACATGAATTATCTGAGAGTGGATTTTAAAGGCTGTTACCGGGCCATGCCGCAGATAGAAGATATCAGGGAAACCATGCTGCCGAAACATGCCCGCATGATAGACCGGCTTGAGGAAGCCATGGCGGATCTGCCAATGAAAAGAACGGTTCAGCGACTGAGGAATATTACCTCCGGTTTCCAGTGGAAGGTGGCATATACGTACAAAGTTAAGAATGTGTTCGGATTTTATGCAGAGCCGAAATATCTTTTGGTATGTATCTATTTCAATGATGTAAAGAACATTAATGAAATGGCCGGGAAATTATTGAAAACAGACATAGACCTTTTCGGGTGGTTTAAAGCAAAATTCCCGGAGAGGTTGTGCAAATGCCGCAATAATCGGTGGGTCGTTTTTGGAAAGGAACGGAGACGTATCTGCGGGTTGTCCTGCAGAGCAGATGTTGAAAATCCGAAAATATCGGATATAGCCGCCAGCATAAAGGTTATGAAGCTTTTTCGCGGGTTACAGGGTGAAATTATCGAATGAAAAGAAGGCGAATTAGCAGCTTAAAGTGTAAAAAAAAGAAAAAAGGGTCGAGTAGACCGAGAGGTTCATGCACGGTTCCGGGAGAAGCTGAGGGTGAGAACCCCTCGGTCTGCTCGACCCTTTTTGTTGAAAAGAAAATAAGAAAAAGAAAATAGCAATGTCGCCGCCGTTGAATATTAGAGAATAGTTATGTAATACAGTAGGTGGTTTACAAACAGTCAAACAACCGGCCAGGCCCTAAAAACTGAGTAGCAATTACGGCATCAATCTATTATAGGCGAAGTTCTCCGGTTTTTGGCCAAAGGTTGAGTGGACATCTTTAGACATACATTGACAATACAACCTTTCTGATGTATTTTATATACTCGATTCTAATTATTGTACTACCAATGATTCTGTCTATTAAGACACAAGGAGATTTAGACCTGTTATGATGCTTGATGTTAAGGAAGTTGCTCGAATATTTTCTGTTTCAGAGAAAACAATATATAGATGGATATCCAAAAATGAAATTCCAGCGTATAAAATTGGAGAAGTATATCGATTTAACCGCGTGGAGCTTATGGAATGGGCTAACGGTAAAAAGATTAGTGTATCGTGTGAAATATTTGATGAAAAATCGGATTCACCTTCTACAATGCCATCCCTGGCTGAAGCTATTGAAGCCGGAGGTATATATTATCGTGTACAGGGAGTTGATAAAGAGAGTGTTATTAAGTATATAGTCAATATAATGCGTCTGCCGGAGGATATTGACAGGGAATTTTTAGCAGGAGCACTCATAGCCCGTGAAAATCTGGGTTCGACAGCGATAGGAGATAGTGTTGCAATTCCCCATGTGAGAAATCCGAATGTTTTTCATATTAGTCAACCGATACTTGCTCTCTGTTTTCTTGATCAGCCCATTGATTTCGGTGCTATTGACGGAAAACCGGTAGATACTGTTTTTACAATTATCACCCACACAGTTCGTTCACATCTTCATATTCTTTCCCGTCTGAGTTATGCTCTTCAGCAATCCAATGTTCGGCGTGCTATTAACAGTTCATCATCACGCCAGGAAGTCATCGATACCCTGACAAATTTTGAAAAAAGTCTTAACAGTAAATTAACAACTTAATAGGAAACGAGTGACGACGACTGTTATGAAAAAGTGCTTCTGGATTTATTGTTTCAGGCTTGAGTTTTTCTGTACTTATATACGTTGAGAATGTTTTTATTAAAGCGGTACCAGAAAAATCTTCAGTGGGGCAGGTACCATGAAAACCATTGATCATATTCATGTGAATATTGAACAAACATTTAATAATACAGGAGGTGTAAAATGGTTGAGCAAATGAATTCGAGAAATGTGCATGGTCTTGTACGGCCTGAAGTAAGCAGCTCGAGAGTTGCAGTACAATTGAGGAAGCAGCCTATTTTGCCAATTTTAAATGAAGTTAGTGCCGACTATGGTGAAATTAGTCAATCTGTCGCTGTAAATGTAGATTATGAAACAAACGAGAAAAAAAGTTTATGGATTGACAAAGACCTTTTTAAAGAGGCTTTGCACAGTATGCTGGTTTTTTCGTCACGCCATAGTATAAGGGGAAAGACGATAAATATTTCATTGCGTCAGACAGGGGTGCGGGGTGGGTGTATTTCCATTTCCTATAACTCTAGCCACAAAAATATCAATGAGGACGATTGGCAGGATTTTGTTAATTTCAATACCGGGCGAAGGCGTGAAATCCTTTCGCAGCATGGTGCTTCGGTAGACTTTACTGGTGAAAAAGGTAATGCAAGAATAGTACTTCGATTTAAAGATTAGTGTTATGTAATGGTGCGTTAAACACCTTTGTACATTTTTCAATTTAAAATCTTCATGAAAAAAAGTTGCAACAAATCCAGGCCATCACCTTTCAGACGAACGTTTTACCTGTGATGCTGTTGGTCATTTGCATTATTTCCTATAAGTCACACATTAAAGGGGGAGAAATGCATATTTCTGTTTGTACTTACAGTTTCCTGTAGTAGATTATTTATAGGGGAGAGCTTTTCTGCAAAAGGAACACTGGTATGACTGCTGTGAAATCTATCCTGACAATATTTTTTTTAACCGCTCTTTTATTTTCGCAATGGGATAAATACCCGACTTTTCCGGGGTATGTGGATATCATGAAGCAGTTTGAGACTGATTATCCCGACCTGTGTAAAATTGTCGAGTTTGGCAAGTCGGTTGAGGGAAGAGAACTGTTTTGTGCCAGGATTTCTGATAATGTCGGTATTAAGGAAGCTGAGCCGGCGTTTCTCTATTCCGCCGCAATACACGGCGATGAGACAGCCGGGTACATGTCGATGCTGCACCTGATTGATTATCTGCTTTCCAATTACGGCACGGATGCACGGGTTACCGGCCTTGTTGACAGTGTGGAGATATGGATTAATCCGCTTTTTAATCCGGACGGCATGTATGGCACGAAACCGAGCGGAGCAAATGCCAACGGTGTTGATCTGGATCGTAATTTCCCAGGCCCTGGGGCGGGACCGCACCCTGACGGTAACGAGTGGCAGCCTGAGACCATTGCCATGATGGCGCTTGCTGACAGTAACGATTTTGTTATGTCTGCCAATTTTCACGGCGGCGCCGAGGTGGTCGCATATCCCTTTGACGCATGGACTTCAGATGAACACTCCCATGTTGATAAAGAGTGGTGGGAGGTTATCTGCAGGGATTATGCTGATACGGTTCATAACCACTGCGCGAGTGGCTATATGAGCCAGATGAATGACGGTGTGACAAATGGCGGGGACTGGTATGTCACCCACGGCTCGCGTATGGATTATATGAATTATTTCGCCCGGTGCAGGGAGATCACAATAGAAATTTCCAACACAAAGCTGCTTCCGGAATCGCAGCTGCTGACTATCTGGGAGTATAATTACCGGTCGCTTTTACAGTATATCGAGCAGGTGTTGTACGGCATCAGAGGTAGTGTGACTGATTCGCTTACCGGAGAAGCGATTCGGGCAAAGGTGTTTGTTGAAAATCATGATGCGGACAGCTCGTGGGTATATTCACACCTGCCGCATGGGGATTATTACCGTCCCATCGCAGAAGGCACATATTCGCTCACCTTTTCAGCAGACGGCTATCTGCCTAAAACAGTTCCTGATGTCACGGTTGAAAACAACGCTGCAACAGTGGTGAATGTTACTCTGGCAAAGGATCCGTCCTCCATATCAACCATAAATGCCATGACACCTCCCTTTACTCTTTGCACCGTAAACGGGATGGTAACACTCTATATTCGCGACAGTTTTAACGGCGAGCTCAGGTTCTGCCTGTTCGATATCGCGGGAAGAAAGATAAAAGAGGTGCGTGCTGTGACAGGCGGCAATACAGTTGTGCTGGTTGACAGAAGAAAGCGTCTGTCAAACGGCGTGTATATCGCCCGTGTCTATCTGGGAGATCAGGTGCCGATAAAACCGTTCATGATAACACGGTAAATAACGTTTTTACTAATTTCCCACAAAGAACGCAAGGGGAAAATTATAATAGTAAAAATAGGACATTTATCCGTATCGGAAAATGTGAAAAGGAATGAATAACCGCGAGGATATAGGTTATAAGTTACACTTCGCTATTATTTAAATTGACTGAGACGGCAGGCGGTAGCCGTCAATTAATCGTAATCGGCCCTACCATATCAAAATTGGATTGATCGCCATAAGAGGCTATCTGGATATACACCTGAACACTTTGCAGGGAATCTTCTGCCAGTTTCCACCGGACTACCTCATAGCGGTATTTTGTATCGTCTGATTGCCCGTATCTGCTTTCAATTTTTTCATAATGCATTGGGTTGAATGTGGCACCACCGTCCGTGCTGTATTTACGTCGCAAATCAACCCCGACGTTTTCAGGTAAAAATTTTGTAATAATAATTATATTGTCGTAGTTGTTATACACATCTCCTGCCGCGGGTTGACATATTATGATATCCTTTTCTTTTTCAGGCGTTTCTGAAGTCGGTGAATCACAGCTTATAAACAATAGTATTGAAAAGATAAAAGTTACCGTTAAACCAAAAAAAAGATCTCTTTTTCTCCTGTCCATTATCGAGCCTTCATCGTATTAAGGTTAAAAGAAATTTTTCAAATACTCATTTTTTTCAGGTGTTATATTACACGCACCCCGGAGAAACTCACGCTATTTAAGAACGCAAAAGGAGCTGTTCCCTGTAACGTCAAATCTCCGATCATTTTTCCGGCCATACAGTAAATAATACATGCCCGGGCTAAACGAACAGGGTATAGTCACAGCCGAACCATTGGAAAAATCAGCTTTTTCGGTTTCATAGACGGATTTACCGAATGCGTTGAAAAACTGTAAAACAGTCCGGTTTTGCGCGTTCCCTTCAAAGAGTAATGTTATTCCCCGGCCGTTGCGTGCATTCGTCGCACCAAGAATTTTAAAAGGGCCCGCTGATTGTTCAGCAGTACCATTGCTAATGGGTGTCGGAAGCCCGGTTGTATAGGAACATTCCCATCTGCCGTCTTTATTGTCGATATTATTACTGAGAATCTGGCTGAATGAACGGTATTTTCTGTATCCGCTGCCGCCCGGATCCATAAAGTAGAGCTTTGTGCTGTCATTTATATAGCCGACAATTACATTACAGTGATAATAGGAATTGCTGGTAGGTCCCCATCGGATCAGCATAACAATAGGATGATTGTTGTCGATTTCCTCTTTCAGCTCAGGCCAGGTCATTTTTCCCTGTACCCAGGTGGATTGCAGGTTGACCTTCTCTCCGGTTTTTCGAATTACCCAGGCAAGCGTGTCGGGAGGCGCATCATCATCTTTGGAGGTATATACGGATGCTACCTGCTTAACGGATTTCTGTGCAATTGAGGGATCATAGTAGGTGACGCATGATTTTATGGCTGCAGCCCAGCATAACAGGTAGTAGGGACTCTCACCCACAGTTGGTATTCCCGGAATAGTATCTGCCGCTGCTTCCGTTTTCAACAACATCACAATGGATAAGAAGAAAGAAATAAGAACAAATTCAAGACAATTGGGCATTTTCATATATCTCCCTCATAACAGGTTAATGATTTCACTTTTAAGCAAGGGTGAAGTATACGTTATGCGTGCGATGATATTTATCGGATTATTTGCGAGGTCCTATTAATCACATATGGGGTAATAACAAAAACATAGTCGGTTACCAAACTCCTTCCTTCCCAAAAAAAGTACCCCTCTATAATATATCATATTTTGTCAGTAATTTTTAAAAATGTTAGTAGCGTAGAATTTGGGAGACCTGCGCCATAATCTGATACCCTGGATTCAG
>CAZIYW010000184.1:0-6653 GCA_964543525.1 uncultured Fibrobacterota bacterium
ATATGTTGCTGATTCTTGAGGAACAGGTGTGCGCTGCTTTTGCCCATAAGGTGATTTGTGCCAACCATGTTCAGATGAAACCGTTAATACAACGGGGAATCCCGGCAGAAAAAATAACCGTGTCACTCAACGTACCCGATCCTGCCATATTCAACTCCCGAAACAGACTGCCGAAAAAAAAGAGCAGGAAACATTTCAATATTGTCTATCACGGTACCCTTGACAAAACGCTGGGAATCGATCTTGCCATACGAATGATTAAACTATTGATTACTGCGATACCTGAGGTTACCTTTACCATTTACGGCAGGGGCAAGGATACTCCGGAGCTCTGTTCTCTTGTCAAAAATCTTGAACTGGAAAAGTATGTCTACATCAGTGATGCAATGGTACCTTTGTCTGAACTCCCGAAAAAATTAAGCATGATGGACATCGGTTTGGTTCCAAACAGGAAAAATATCGCCACGCAGCAGATGCTGCCGGTTAAACTTCTGGAGTATGTTGCTCTGGAAATCCCGGCAGTGGTACCCCGTCTGGATGCTATTGCATATTACTTTTCTGAAAACATGGTAACTTTTTACGAAGCGGAGAACATTGACTCCATGGCTCAGGCAATCATTTCTCTTTATAACGATAAAAGTAAAAGAAAAAAGCAGGCACTCAATGCCCTGAAAGTGCTTGATACCTATGGATGGGCAACACATAAATACGAATTAATGAAGGTATACGAAAACATATAACACTTTCCATACTGTTCTCCAACCTGGAGCTGGGATAATAAAAACAGATAACTTATTAATGCATTTAACAGGGACAGAACTATGAAATTCGTCTTATTCGGCTGTGGCAACATCGCAAAAAAGCATGCCCATGTTATCCGGAATTATCTGGATGACTCTGACATTGCCGGCTGCTTTGATTGTGTACCTGAGAAAGCCCGTGCGTTCGCCGAGAAATACGGCATTTCGCATTATTTCTCGGATGTAAAAAAGATGTTTCACGAAATCGGCGATAATATCGACATTATCAATATTCTCACCCCAAGCGGGGTTCATGCCTCAAATGTGTTCGAGCTTGTTGAGTACGGAAAACCGTTGGTTATCGAAAAGCCCATAGCGCTGCGTCTGGATGATGCAGACGAAATCATCCGTGCCTGTGATAAGCACGGAGTGCCGCTCTTTGTCGTTCATCAGAACAGATACAATCCCCCCATTGTTAAGGCCCGTGAAGCACTCGAGCAGGGCAGATTCGGCAAACTGGTCCTCGGCACTATCAGACTCCGCTGGAAAAGAGACCAGAAATATTACGACGCTGCGGACTGGCGAGGTACCTGGGCCTATGATGGCGGGGTCTTTACCAACCAGGCAAGCCATCACATCGATATGCTCTCCTGGTTTTTCGGCGATATTGACAGCGTTTCCGCAGCGGCACGAACCAGACTTGTTAACATCGAATGTGAGGACACGGGTGCGGCAATCCTGAAATTTACCAACGGGGCACTGGGCATTATTGAAGCAACAACAGCGACCCGTCCCAAGGACCTTGAAGGCTCAATCAGTATCCTCGGTGAAAAAGGCAGTGTTGTTATCGGCGGCTTCTACATGAATGAACTGATAACATGGGAATTTGAAGACCACAGGGAAATCGATGATACGATTTTTGAGCAGTACGGCAAAAATCCCGATGCCTGGGCCTATAACCACGGTGAATATCTCAAAGGTGTTATTCAATCCCTTAAAAGTGGCAGGGCAGGATTGGTCGACGGTATCGAGGGAAGAAAATCTCTGGAGCTCATTAACGCACTGTATGAATCCATTGAAACCAAAAAAGAGATTCGGTTGCGATTCAAACCGGAACGCTGCAAGCTGGGTATTGTGTAAAAAAATATCAAAGCTTTTATACAGCGATTACCTTCCGGCAATAACATATTTCAAACTGTTCATTTTATTATAAGAAACATGTCATTTCGAAGACCAGAGGGAGGAGAAATCTTAAGTGGCTCCATGGTACGGCACTGGAATCAGATTTCTTAAAAGAATGGTACGAAGGTCTATTCGCAATGACAACATACCTGAATAGTTCTATTTTCGGGAGAGAGGGAAGTAATGAAGGCTAAGGAAACCAAACTTGCATTGATATGCACATTAGGCGGTCACTTCGAGCAGATGACTAATTTATCCGATCTGTATAATAACTATAACCACTTCTGGGTTACCAACAAGAGCAATCAGACCGTCAACACACTTGCCAACGAGAAGAAATACTTTGTTGAAGCCGCTCACTTTAAGCAGCCATGGACCTATGTTCAACATATTCCGGAATTTATAAAAATATTTTCCCGTGAAAAACCCACGCACATTATTTCAACCGGCTCAGGCAGGACTACCTTTATACCCTTTATCCTGGCATTACTGAAAGGAATCAGATTTATACACATCGATACCTTCTCAAGAGTGCACGGCTACTCCAAGTTCGGCTCCTTTCTGCTCAAATTCGGCCACCAGATATGCACCCAATGGGAAGATCCCGACAATAAAAAGACCGTATACATCGGGCCGATTTTTAAAAAGGTTCCTCCCGTTAAAAAAGACCCCAAATCCGATTACATATTTATAACCGTGGGAAGCAGAAAAGAATCATTTAAACGGTTACTGAAAGCTGTCGAGGATCTCAAGAAGGAAGGCACTATAAAAGAGAAAATAATAGTACAGGCCGGACATACAAAATACACTTCAGACTGTATGGAGATCTTTGATTTCTGTGCGCCGACAAGAATCGACGAGCTGGTAAGGAATGCGCGGTACGTTATCACCCAGGAGAGCGCCGGTATCGGCTCTATCTGTTTAAAAAACCGGACCCGGTTTATTGTTATGCCGAGAGACTACAAATACGGCGAATTACCGACAAAAAGTGATATGAAAGAGGACTTGCATCTCAAACTGGAGGAGATGGGATATACAAAGGTAGTGACCAGCTTTGCAGAGCTGCAGAACGCAATTAATCAGATAGACACAATAAAAACTGGCTTTGAATTTGATAATCAACTGGCAATTACAACTCTGACCGGATTTCTCAATGGCGCATCATAATTCCATATTGTCATTTAGTGGTATACCTTCATACTTACTAACCCGTGGCAATCTAAACAAACATTCAATTCATAGAAAGTCAACTCTAAACATATACATAATTTACAGAAAGGACCAACAATGAACATTCCATTCGTTGATCTAAAAGCTCAATATGCAACCATCAAAAATGAAATCGATACTGCCGTATCAGAAGTGATTACCTCCTGCGCCTTTATCGGTGGAAAATATGCAAAGGCATTCGAGGAAGAATTCGCAAAATTCTGCCGGGTGAAATACTGTGTCGGTGTCGGCAACGGAACAGATGCGCTCTTTATTGCATTAAAAACACTCGGGATTGGCCCTGGTGATGAAGTCATTACCGCGGCCAATTCTTTTATTGCAACATCAGAAGCCATAACCCAGACAGGCGCACGGGTCATATTTGTCGATATCAACCCGAAAACCTACAATATTGATGTTGACAAAATTGAAGAGAAAATCAATCCCAATACAAAAGCGATAATCCCGGTTCACCTCTATGGCCAGCCAGCGGATATGGATCCAATAATGGACCTGGCAAAAAAATATAATCTCAGGATTGTTGGCGACGCGGCCCAGGCCCACGGCTCTTTCTATAAAGGAAAGCCCATAGCCACACTGGCTGACATTACCTGTTTCAGTTTCTATCCCGGTAAAAATCTCGGTGCATACGGCGATGCCGGCGCCCTGGTCACGGACAACGAAGAATGGGCGAAAAAAGCCAGTATGTTTGCCAACCATGGCAGAAGCCAGAAGTATAACCACGAATTCGAAGGGGTAAACAGCCGTATGGACGGTATACAGGGTGCGATCCTCGGGGTAAAATTAAAACACCTTGAGCAATGGACAGAAAATCGCAGGAACAACGCATATCTGTACAACCGCCACCTGAAAGAAACCGCTACTGTTACTCCCGATGAACTGGACAATGTACGCGCAGTCTACCACCTCTATGTCGTGCGCGTACCCGCTGAAAAACGTACCGCATTTCAGAATTACCTGAAATCGCACGGTATTGCAACCGGTATCCACTATCCCATTGCACTACCCTATCTTAATGCTTATAAATACCTGAATCACAGCAGCAACGATTTCCCGGAAGCGCTGAAGGCTTCTCGCGAGATAGTCTCATTGCCAATGTTTCCGGAATTAACGGAAGAACAGATAAAATATATTGCAGATAAAATTGGCGCTTTCGGTTTATAAAGTCCGGATTCATAAATTAATCGACCATCTTTCTCCAACTTCTATTAATTTCAGGGAGTTAATGAATGTCCGTAAACGATGTCATAATTACTAAAAATGATTTAATATTAGTGACTGGGTCTAGCGGATTTATTGGTTCTCGTGTCGTAAAAGTCTTACTTGACTATGGGTTTACCAACCTTCGCTGTTTTGTCAGGCCGACTAGCAACATAACAGCCCTAAGCAAATTAAAACAGGAGGCAAAGTCAGGTACTATCGAAATAATTAAAGGTAACCTTCAATCGCCACAGGATTGTTATAAAGCAACAAAGGATGTAACAATCATTTATCATCTTGCTGCCTCTTCAGAAAAATCCTATTCCGGATGCTTTATGAATACAGTCATACCGACGAAACAATTGCTCGAGTCATGTGTACACAATACAAAATTGAAAAGGTTTGTAAATGTAAGTTCCTTTGCTGTCTATTCAAATAAAAAAATCAGGCCTGGTGGATTACTCGATGAACGATGTCCTATTGAATCCGATCCTTTAACAAGAAATTCAGCATATTGTTTTGCAAAAATCAAACAAGAAGAACTGGTGTATGAATATAACAAAAAGTATAATATCCCTTTTGTTATATTACGGCCGGGTGCGGTGTTCGGCCCTGGTAACGCTTCTATTACTGCCCGGGTGGGTATAGACACGTTCGGTATTTTTTTTCATCTCGGCGGCTCTAACCAAATCCCTCTTACGTATGTCGACAATTGTGCAGATGCGATAGTATTAGCAGGTATAAAAAAAGGGATTGATGGAGAAGTTTTTAATATCGTAGATGATAACCTGCCGACAAGTAAAACATTCCTTAAATTATATAAAAACAATGTTAAACGTTTTGCGTCAATTTATATACCCTACACGATATTTTACTTCTTCTGTTACCTGTGGGAATTATATTCCAGATGGTCAAAGGGTCAATTGCCCCCTGTCTTTAACAGAAACAGGTGTGCCACCATATGGAAGAGTAATACATACAGTAATGATAAAATGAAAAAATTCCTGGGGTGGAAAGTGAAAATCCCTATGGATGAAGGACTGAAACGATACTTTGAATACTGTAAACTTGCAAACAGTAAATAATACTTCTTCTCAGCTAGGTATGTTTTTATAATTAGAGAGGTTGAATGAAAAATCCAATTTTTATTGTAGGGCTTCCACGATCGGGAAGCACTTTATGGCTTAATATCTTTGCCCAAAATCCAAAAATATATAGAATGGGTGAAATGCTTTATTTAACGCCCTGGCGGAAAGATTTTAAATATTTCTTGAAATATCAGCTTGGTGACTTAACTAAAAAAGAAACTGTTGATAAACTTATCGAGTGTACTTTTTCTCGAAAACGGCTCCCCGGTCTTACCGCACCATTCTGGTATTACGATATTGAAAAAGCTGATGACCCTAAACTGCGGGAAATTATTCGACAAAGAATACTTGCCTCCGATAGATCTCTGGAAAGCATATTTAAAGCCTTTGTTGAGGAAATTACTCATTTTAAAGGATATGAACGTCCCTGTATGAAATTTCCAGTTTATATAAACCATGCGCCAAAACTTCTAAAATGGTACCCACAGTGTAAAATTATCCATATCATTCGTGATCCAAGAGCAACAGCCATTTCAAGAACCAATGATCCGGGAGGAACACAGTATAAACTAAAAAAGTATCCTTATTTGAGCTATTTTATAAAAAGGATAATGATTCTTTTTGTAATTGTCCAATATATTTGGTCATCAAAATTACACATTCAATATAAGAAATATAAAAACTACACCCTGTTTTGCTATGAAGATTTGTTAAATAATCCTGAAGAGATAATCAAACAATTATGTGACTTTACGGAGATTGAGTTTGTACCTGAAATGCTGCATCCCAAGGCGGGACAGGCATCAAGTGTAACGGGAAAAAAACACAGTGGTTTCGATAAAAACGCAGCCTTCAGATGGGAAAAAGTGATATCTCCATTTGCAAAATCGGTTATAACCCTGCTAACCAAGAGCAGTATGAAACGATTCGGCTATTTTCCGGAAAAATACAAGTAATATCGATTATCATTACAATTTTTATTTGTATACAGTATAGAAATAAGGAACTGAGGTAATTAATGATTAAAGTTGCAATAATTGGCTGTGGAAAAATTGCTGACCTTCATGCAGATCAAATTCGTTATATCCCTGATGCAGAAATTACTGGTGTATGCGATACAGAAGAATTAATGGCACAGCAGATGAGTGAACGTTTAGGCAAAAAAAAATTTTATACTGACGCTCAAAAACTACTCCGGGAACAAAAACCAGAT
>CAZIYW010000185.1:0-966 GCA_964543525.1 uncultured Fibrobacterota bacterium
TGAAGTATAAAGTATATATAGGGTACACAGCGTATGGAATTAAGAGTTTCAGAGTTGAGAGGTATATATTACGTTATTTCTGCGTCAATAAAATACAGTAATACGGGGTATCAGGAATAATATATTTTAATGATTGGACTCTTAATCGGGAGGGTAAAGACACTAAAAAAACGGTCTTGTAAATACTGCGATAATAACTAAATAATACAAAACCATTATTTAATGCTTTTTAAGGAGGCGCTATGTGTAAAAAAATATCCCATATATTAACTTTCGGTATTTTCCTTGGAGGATTACTGAATTATTGTTTTTCCTATGACGCTTGGGATCCAAGCAAAACATATAAAACGGAAGATGGAATTGATACCGTGTCGTACAATTCATATAACGGCCATACATTGCTTTGGTTTAACAAATGGTGGATCGACGCGGCAGATCTGGATACTCCCGGCTGTTTATTGGACTCCGGCGGCACAAGCGGATGGCAGGTTATCAACAGCATTTCCGCTTCTGAAGGCGGGACATTCACCTGGGAAGGATGCGATGATGACCCCGGTAGTGAAGCAACAGTCTGTATTCCAACATGGATGGACGGCGCAAAGGGCGCTTATATGTCAAACCATGATGATTTCGGTTCATGCCCTGATGAGTACCTTAAGAATTCATGGATCATTGCAAAAGAAATAAATGACGCAAACAGGGATTATTTCGGCGGATATAATCCAGTACGGCACACCTATGGTATCCAGACAAATGAGGTAGATGAGGAAGAATGGGCGAAAATGCGTGAATTGATAAAAGAGGGCCATGAAGCCGGCTGCCACTCTCATAATCATTCATCTGCTGCCCACCAATGGCAATGGTACTGGCAGGCTGACGCTACCGGAGACGTTCTGCAGGAATTGAAAGACTATATGGGTACCAGCGGCGATACAATCCCCCTTTCTGAATTACAGTTTGACGGTC
>CAZIYW010000185.1:976-6619 GCA_964543525.1 uncultured Fibrobacterota bacterium
GGTCAGGGGGACGACGACTGGGTACCTTCTTATGCATCACAGATAGATACGGGTGACTTGTCTACTCCAACATGGTGCGGCGGTGCAATCTGCTTGTCCCCCACCGGCTACTCAAACGCTCCGGGCGATCCTGTCCCCTATGCGCCGAGTCCTTATAAAGTAAAGCAGACCAGCGATGCGCGATACATTGAATGCCCAACTCAAAAATGGGTATACAAAAAACAGGCGTATGCTGCGGTCATTGACTGTGAAAAAAGAAGCCCGTGCAATAGCGCTCTGGCTGAAGATTATAACGGGTGGAATTCAAGTGAATTTAAAATGAATGTGGATGACGCCACTAAATTGATTAATGATAATACGTATAATGTATTGAAAAATAACGGCACACTCGAGGATCAATATAATCCTCCGGACAAACAATGTGAGTTTTATATCTATCCCTATGACGCTTATTCAATTGCAACCCATGAATATCTGGATCAACACGGTTATGTTTCCGCAAGAGGTGGAGGAAAGTGCAGTCTTGTTACACCGGCGGACTTTATTCATCCCTATCTTATTTATTTTGACGCCTATTATTCCGATGATATGGGCGAATACCCTGACAACCCCCACCAGTGGATGACACTGGAGCGTATGGTTAATACAATAGTCAGGGATAATGCCTGCAATATCAGGGAGTTGCACGCGGTAAGCGATCCTGCGGATTACTGGGGAGCATGCGACCCGGATCATTACAAAGACCATCTCAACAAAGTCGTGGAGAAAATGAAAAATGGCGATCTTACCTATTTAACAGCTTCACAGTGTGTAAAACAGGTCATGGTTACCAGTGTGACAACCGCATCAATATCAGGCGGGACTAACAATGAATGGATTATTTCCCCAAAAGTTGGTAATCTGCAGAACAGCGACAAATATGATAACGTTCTTATTTCATACATTGTTACCCTGCCAAGCAACACCGATGATGCAAACTGGGTCGGCATGGCGTCTTTCTATACCAGCAACGACGAACCCATTAGACGACAGCCAAGAAAACTGAAAAGAAGAGGCGCCGACAGCAAGCATAAATGGGCGGTTTACGCCAATCCTTTCAAGGGCGATGTTAAAATCATCGGCGATATGACTGCTAATCAATATATTTTCAAAAACAAAATGTCAAATAAAAACATCAAACTTGCTTCATTTGTTAATGGAAAAATCGGCCTGTACATGATAAAGGGTAATTTTGAAGTCACACTCTACAGTCCGAATGGAAAAGCTGTCAGAAAGCTTGCAGGAAAATCACCCGGTGGCTATGAAACCGTTAATATGAACGTAAAAAATCTCAGCAACGGTTTCTATATCCTTAATGTTAAACATGATGCCGGCGAAATTCGCCATCGGGTCGTGCTTGCACAATAATCTTTCATGAAAACATACTGCTTAAGACCCCGTTGAAATTTTCAACGGGGTCTTTTTTATATAAAAATTGAAATCGATCATATAACTATATACATATATTATTATATTATTATTATTATTATGAAAGTTTGCAACATTCCTTATTACGGTTTAAAATCGTACTCGTTCTTCAATGTACCGAGAAAACACAATATGAAGTGGTTACCTCTTCAGATTATTATCTGTTCCCTTTTGCTTTTTAAGTGTGCAGAAGTATTTGATACATCCGCCAGCGATGCGGCGGGGCCTTTGTCAAATGTTACACTAATATATCCCGAAGACAACCTCATCTATGCATCCGGCTTTTCCCTCAAATGGCGAAAAGAACCGTCTGATCACTTTTTTGCCTATAAACTGTGCATTGAAACTCAACCCGGCATAACCGAACATTGTACGCCTTATCACACGACGTTTATTCAGAATGACACTTCGCTCGTTGTAACAGCATTAGAGCCTGGTACCACTTATTATGGAAAACTATTTGTGTGCAGCAGTACCTACTGGAAAGAAAGCAAAGAATTTTCAGTCACCACAAAAATCTGTACAACCGGAGTATTTACCGGCAACATTATTGATGGTATGGTTCTGATTCCGGCAGGCAGCTATCGTGATGAATCCGGCAACGTTGTGGATATCGGGCATGCCTTTTATATGGATATGACCGAGGTAACCGAGGCATCGTGGGATTCACTTATGACCGGGAGGCTCCATCAATCGCAACGCCCCAAGACAGGCGCATCATGGTATGAGATACTCCTCTTTTGCAATACAAAAAGTATCGACAAATCACTGGACACCTGCTATAGTTATTCAAACATCGAATACAATGGTTTGACAATATCCGGGCTAACGGATTTACACTGTGATTTTACGGTAAACGGCTTTCGTCTGCCCACTGAGGATGAGTGGGAGTATGCCTATCGTGCGGGCGTACCCACCGACTATTTCTGGGGTAAAAATTTCGGCACCCAGAAAATCGGTGACAGTATCGTCGGGTTCTACCCGGGTACGGTAGATGACACTCTGGAGATGTGCTCCTTTGCATGGTGTATTTTCGATAGTGTTGATACGGCACAATCGGTTGGACAGAAAGCGCCGAATCCCTGGAAATTGTATGATATAGCCGGCAATGTTGATGAATTGGTGTGGGACTGGTTTGCTCTGCGGCCAGAGGTAAACAGAATCAATTATCACGGCCCCGAAACCGGTACGTGGAAAATCAGACGGGGAGGGACATGGAATAAGGGACCTTATGAGCTTGCGGTAATGTATCGTGGACTCTGTAAACCCGATATAGCCGATCAGTACACCGGGTTTCGTATGGTAAGAACAAAGCCAGATTACAATCGGTAACGTATAAATAGTTGTTATACACATTTTACACAGGCATGCATGTATACTATGAATTTATTAAAATGTACAGTTATTCTGCCGGTATTACTCTATACAATCACATATTGCCAGGATTCTTATACGGAAAACCGGAGCCGGTCAGTGGAGGTATCCGATACCATATCGTATCAGGAAGAGAGTGATTCTACCGGGATACCGGCGCAACGGGCCGACAATGCCGATGAAACGGATGTGCCGGCAAATCCGTTCTTTACTGATGATGAGCCAGGAACGGATGCAATCGCCGACAGCGGCGCCGACGCCGTATCACTTTCGACTGATGATGCCGCACCGGATCAGGGAGATGATTATCCGGGAAGGAAGCGTATAGACATACTGCTTGATCTTTCCGCCGGGTTCGGATACAGCACTCTTCTTCATGTCACCCCCGAGCATTATACCATTGAAGGAAAAGGTAATTTCCTGTTTTCCTGCGGTGTGCTGGTACCCTTTCTCAGGGTACTCTATTCCCGGATTTCAGTCAGTTATTTCCAGGTGGTGTATGGGACATCCTTCACCACGCCCGATGCTATTGATATGTATGTCACCCGGACAGGAACCGAGCGGTTCAATTTTCTCTCCGCACCGATACATCTCGGCTGCCGCTTTGATCTCGGCAGAGTGCTCCCCTTTGTCTATTTTCATTTAGAGCCGGCCTATCTTACTTCGGCGGGACGGTATACGGAAACGGATATCTACGCCACCTTCTCGGACACAACCTATCTCGAAAGCAGTACCGCTGAGGATGCCGATATCACCATGGATCGGCAACGGCATCAGATATTTATCGGTGCCGGTGCCGGTATCGAGCTCATGTACGGTTACGGCAGCATTTATATAAACGGCGGATTCAGATACCCCTTACGCAATCCCGGTGATGCAAACAGCAAACCGGTGCGGATTGAAAGTACCTTTATCAACTTCCCCTTTTCTCTCGGGATACGGTTTTATCTATGAACAGTATGAACCGCATATATACCCTCCTCCGAACGGGCGCCATATTGCCGATAATTATTTTCGGGTGTGGTTGTAACATCATAGACGACAATATAGTCACCCAAAACGTGTATTTCAACCCCCATGAGAACAACAACACCCCAAAAGATGAACAGATGTACCTGTTCAATGTATACCCCGGGGACACTAACGATTTCAGCGGTGTCTGCACACTCACGGTGACGCACCTTACAAAGGGGGACACCATTGTCACGCATACTATCGATTCCAACTATGCCCGCATTACATCATATCCCGATACGATCTGTTACCGAAATGACTCGTTGTACGGCGCGCCGGTTATTGCGCTGCGTGACACAAACTCCTGGACGGTATTCAAACGGTATATTGCCGCTCCCGACAGCTTTGTTCTGGGGGCCATTGTAAGGGATTTTCTTTCTGCGGCAACCGTGCAGGAGCTTTCCGACACCACCGACACGAGCATGACCTGTACCGCGCAACAAAAAGAGGCGGTCGTCGCCGCGTGTGACAGCATGATCCACCTGTCCGATTTCTACCACCGCTACCGCGAGAAAATCCGGACATCGGAGTCAATCGACGATCTCCTGCCCCTTCTGAACGATCTGGTTGCCAAAGCAATTTTTCTTGACACCACCGGCCTGGTAGCGTCCGGGCTTTCCCTTTACCAACAGACAGTCCTGCAGTGGTTTAACGTCACCCTCCTGCTGACTTTCGTTGACAAAGGCATAAAGCTTACCAACCAGGATGTTACACCGGTACCGTTTATAAATCCGATCCTGAAATCACATAAAGTGTACCGCCTCCTTTTTCAGAGGGGGACATCGCCGCACACCTTTACCCAATGGGCAATGCGGTATATCGGTATCAATGGTGATGAACTCATCCAGATTGCCTGCTGCGACGAGTACGGCATCACCTGTCCTGAAGAGACAAAGGTTGCCGATTATACATTCTCGCGGGGAATACCCTGGCAGGTAACGCCACTGTACTTTTCCCGTATCCCCTCAATTCCAGGGGTGAACCTCCATGCCTGCATCACCCCTTCACGGGCTGTCGTCCTTCAGAATAAACCGCTCAGCAGCGATTCACTCTCCGTACTTGATTATAGACTGTACTATCCGTTTGCCGGTTCAATCAGTGAAAACGGATCGTCTGTGCATATAACAGGCAAAACAGCCATAACCTTCTCGTTTATCTATGACGAAAACAATACGGAATCCCGGACAGCGCGTATTACGCACTGGACAAGTGATACCTATATACAAAAAACGGTAGGCGTCGACAACAGTACCATATACCATCACATCACCCGTCTGGTATCAAATAAGTGGCGGGCAGAGTATTGACCGGTGGAATAATGATGCGACCCATTACACAAAAGGAATAATTCGGATGAAAGTAACGCTTTGGCTCCTCCGTCTGCTGATCTGCTGTATTCCGCTTATACTGCTGCAGTGCAGTTATTCCGACAGTTTCAGCAGTACGGTCACGGAGAAGGATATTTCAGAGGATGCCGGTTCACAGTTATACAAATTCAAAAAACGCTATTTCATCCTCGTACCGTCCGACACGGCTCTTCTGTACGGTACCCGGATCTGCACCACAATCACTAACGGTGTGCTAAGCGATATACGGGAAGATTCAACCTTTTACCGCACCATCACGCGGGAAGATACCACCATTACGGTTAACAACGGACCCTGCACCGTATCACCGCAGTTGTATCAGACCGGCACGGTTCGCAACATCTTTACCTGCAGCCGCAATCGGTATTTCAAACAGAATGATACGGCCGTGCTGCAGTTGTACTACACCAGTGACGGTGTG
>CAZIYW010000186.1:0-6543 GCA_964543525.1 uncultured Fibrobacterota bacterium
TAGGTGTTGAAGAGCTGTCTTTGGTTATAACGGCAAGAAATTTCGGTTTTCCTCCATACGCATTGTTTCTGGCGGTTCTGACCGCTGCGTGTGTCATCAGGTTACCAAGATTCGTAAGATTGAGACTGCCATCTGCATTTTCGTAATTAATACCTGTTGGCCGGGCAGCATTATCAACAACGAATGTTTCTTTTTCATCAAAAAAGTAAAAAGGCTGTATTATCTCGGTTGTATCCGATGATGGTGTTTCTTCAAAAAAATAGTGTCGGTGATTATACCGCTCCATTGCGTTGTAAACGCCCTCGTTAATAAACCGTTCAACCGCTGCCTGCGAAGGAGGGGCATTCGCAGGATCGCTATCGCTGTAACGGGAGTCCCGCATAAAATTGACAGAGACGTAAATTATCAGATAGGAGAGCGGATGTGAGCCATTGGCGGCAAGGTGATAAAAGAAATGAAGATCGTAATCCCCGGTATAACCAAGGGCGACCCGATTGTATTTCATCGGCCAGCTGACCTGTTTCGAACAGTTCCGGACAGCGGCTCTCGCTCCGAGGAGAAAGCCCTGACTTACCCAGTCAATCTCTTCGTGTGAGCGCAGAGGAAGTACCGTATAGAATCCTTCCCGAAAAGAGACAATTGCCACATTTTGTGCATCGGTAGCGATCCTGTTACGGGGAAAGGGTATTCTGGCTGTGTTATCGGCTGTTCCTGTTTTGTACATTTCCAGGCGACCGTTATCGCTGTTTATGGTAAAGAGCTTTACCCTCGAATTTGTGGCATGAAGGTCTTTAGCTGTCCCCAGCTGATTCTCATCCCGTATCCCCTGGGTTCCGCCTTCCGAATCGTAAAGTACAATCGTGTCAAGGTTAAAAATCAGGGGCGATTCCGGAGAGGTGTCCTCCGCGATCAGTGTTGAAAATTCATCAGTACGGGTACCAAGCTTGCAGGACCAGTTACGGGAGTCCCATAACCGTGGCAGATCATAATACTGCTGTTGTTCGACCGGACTCAGGGCCTGGACTTCACTATCAACGCGCTCAATAACCTCAGGGGTATCACTGTCATTTTCTGTATGAACCCAGCCGGCTGTGGTCTGAAATCTGAAATAGACTGAATTCCTATGTGCATTCGCCTCTTCCTGCGTTGGAAACTGTACAATTACCGTGTATACACCATTGTTGTATGTGGTTCTTGTCGGCACCTCGGTTTCATCCTGCTTAAACGCCCGTATATTGAGTCCCGCGGGAACATCCAGCAGTTCTTTTTTAATCCGGTTGTAGTATTGGAATTTCAGGTGATAAGCAACAGCATGAAGATCGGCAGGATCGAGATAGGCGGTGCGGATACGGTATTCGTTTCTCAACGGGCACTCTTCACGGGAATGGGTGCTGGTTGTAGTTTCCGGGCAGTCGAGTTCCGGCGCTTCCCCTTCGTCAAAGAATAGGATTTCGACCCTGCGATTGCGCTGAGAACGATAGTTGCTTTTTTCTGCATCGTCAATCGGAAAGGATTCTCCGCAGGCAATGTAGTGTTGATCATCATAGGCAAAGCGCAAGTGGGCTGAACGATACGTGTTTAGCTCCTCCGGTGTTTTACCCAGTGTTTCGCAAAGAACTTCTATATAAAGATCATACACCAGGAGCCAGGCGCGCTGGGGCCATTTTTTCTGAGGATGTACACGTACCTCGTTGAATATTGATTCTGCCTCTTCCGGTGTTGCTGCTGTTTGATTGAGAAATTCCCTGGTGGCACGTTCAGTTCTCTCTCCCCAGCGGTCATCGATACCTTCAGGATCACAATTCCAGCCGTTTTTTCCGCTGAAATAAGTCATGATCTGCTGGTAGTCTTCCACCTTATGCCGTGCCTCGCTTACCTCCGCCCAGAGCTCTCGCTCACCGTTGAGCAGGTAGAGCACATTCTGCGCCCGCTGTGCCGAAAGCTCGAAATTCATCTGAACGCCGCCGGAAGTGTCTGTATGGCCCGCGATAAGTATCCGCTTCTTCGGATCAAATTCAAGCTGCCTGAATACAAGCGCCATGGCGCTTATACCCGTCATGGTTTCCTGCTGTGCCTGAATTTCAGTATCTTCCGTATCGGCAGCATCATCCTCACTGCCGTCTTCGGAACTCCTGCCCCCGGGATTTTCCGGCATCATTACCGCGCTGTTGAGGTGAAAAAGAACATCTTCCATTTCACAAACAAGCATGGTTACTCTACGCACCTCAAAATCGGTGGTACGACTGGAGTCTACCGAAGAACGTTCTGAAGGGTCTCCTGTTGTAAGTCTGGGAGTATCAGTGTCACTCACGTATTAAATCCTTTACGCTTTTCAGATCAAAAGAGACTTTCACCCGACCGGGCGAAATATTTTCGATCTTCGCCTTCCCCTGAGCATCAAGGGCGCCTTCACGAATTTCGCCGTTGGGCAGATAGGCTTTATATTTTTTGTTTCCAATAGCATTCCCTTCATCATCCTTAAGGGTCACTTCAGAGTAGTCTGTGTACATCAGCAGTCCGGACTGTTCGACGAGACCGCCAATGCTCACCCGAAAGAAGAAGAAAGGTTGAGAATATCTTTTCTTTGATGATTTCCGGCCGCAGATACCCAGCAATTTTTCATCAACTTCCAGGGTAAAATCCTCTTCAACTTTATCGCCGCTTACCTGCGATTCCACTGTTGCAAGAAGATAATCGGTGTAATTCGCGTCTTTGATAAAGACCTGCAGCGACGCCTCGGTTCCGTCTCCGATGCCCACCGTTTCAACTTTCATCTTAACAGTCTCACCAACTTCGGCTTTTTCTTTGGACCACTGCGCGTCAACAATCCCGAAAAGCGAAATCTCATAAACACCTTCCGGAACCCCCAGCCTTTTTATCTTACCACCGAGGTAGCCGGCGCGTATTTTACCGTCAGGTCCTTTAACGGTGTAACTGTATCCGCCGATAGGCAGATTTGCTTTATCGGTGAACTGCACATTAAGGAAATGGTTGTCGGTTTCTGCAGTCTGCGGCTCGAGCCTGGCCAATGCTGCTGAAGTTATGGCCCCTTTTGCGGCGCTGCCGGTACCACCGGCGCCGCCGCCGGCTCCGCCGCCTGCTCCACCTCCGGCGCTGATCTCGCCAATCATGACTGTAGGACAGCCTATAGTTATTGAATCTGGAGGCCCCGTGCAGACAGCCATATCACCCTGCCGTGCAGCAGGCTTTTTGCCGATGAGGACACCGGTACTGCCGAGAGTGACAGGGCCACCCAAATGCGGGATTGGCGGTGTGCCCGGTGTGACCATGGGGCATACATGCATATCACCCAGACATGACGCAGGCATTCCGCCGATAAGGACTGTCGGGTTGCCAACGACCATAGAACCGCCGTGAGCGGTCATATCACCGATTCGAGCAGCCATCCCCATAAAGGTTTCCTTTCAAAAGAGTACTCAGGAGTTATGATTACAAAATATAATTATTTTCAGTTTAAGGTTTATAATAGAGCACATTACAAGATAAATCTCCTAGGCATCAGCTATATAAAAAATAAACAAGGGGCCGGATTGTGTCTGTGACGGTAGTCACATTTTGTTGTTTTTTGTATGGTTGTCGGAAAAGAAATAAACAGAGAGGATGTTGTCCATCATGTGACAAGAAGCGGTCTTTGTTTCTTGCCTTTCGTCTCAATGAAGAAGTTCTTGCTTATGTACCTCACCGTCAGTGGGTATTTACCATACCGAAACGCCTGAGAGTGTATTTCCGATTCGGCCGGTCACTTCTTCCTGGCAAGCTATGTCGGGCAGCCTACGACACGATATGTGAAGTGTACAGGTCGGAGGTTGTCGGTGATTGCGGAGTACCGGCAATGATAGGTTCTGTCCAAACTTTTGGTGATCTGATAGAATTAGTTCTTTCAGCTATGCCGGAGGGTATGCGCCCTAAGCTATTGTTGTTATAGCGGCCCACAATGTACCTGATAATGGTGTACTCATTCACCATTAACAAAAGGAGATAAATATGAGCCGTTTCAAAAAATTAAGTCATACAGTTTGGGATTGCAAATGCCATGTGGTGTGGTGTCCCAAGTACCGATTTTAAATTATTAAATATATTCATCAATATATTCATCGATTGTGATAGAAAAAAAAAGTAACTCGTGAATTTAATAATGATCAATAATGTTTTAAACTAATACATATTTCGTTTTTTTGTGGAAATATTCATCTCTCTTGCAATTCTTTCCACAGCTTTCGCCTTTTTCCGTTCACGTTTCCCAGCCGGCTCTTCACCTGATAAGACTGGTTCATACGCTTGTAGAAATGTCTGGATAAGTAATCTGTACTCTTCAGATTTAATCCGTGTCTGCAGCTCTTCATTTTTTTCAAAAGGGAACGCAAGGCTGGTAACATCAGGTTTCAAACCCTGCTGCACACCGGTGTCCGGCCTCAGATTTACAATCAAATCATGGGTGTTATAATAATCGACCCTGTCTAAAACAACAACAGTACTTTTGCCTGGGGCGAATACTGCAAATGCAAGTTTTGCATCAGACTGCCAGCGAATTGCAAGAGGTTGATTACCTTCAGGTGGAACTTCACCTTTTAAACCAGCTTTAGAATGAGTAAAATCCAGTGTACCTTTATTGTAGGTAAAAGACTCAGCATAGAAAAGGGTGTTGGGTACAGGATTACCCTCCGTGTCAAGTATTGTCGCCCGTAACTCCCGCGTGGTAGTACAGGAGGTAAAAATGCATATCATTGCACTCAGCAATGATGTTATTAAGCACATCCTCACTGTTTTTTTTCATGGTAAGTATCACTTTACCCCATTTCCTCCAAACTTTTGCTCCCGTGGATACAATGGGATAAAAGTACATTTGTCAACTGATGTGATAGCATCAACGATATCGCCTCCGGCTATTACCCATTTATCCCAGAAATCCTGCTCAGAATCAACATCGTTTCCAACGGGTGCGGTATCATAGTTGACACCTGCATCTCTGAGAGAAACGTCATATTCATCGTCCGCGCCTGAATTGTTAAACAGAAAACGGTTGTTTTCATAGCCGAATATGACTTTCCAGTGATAACTGGAAATGGTATGATACTCCTTAATAAGTACTAAAACCGGTATACCTGCAGAAAGCCAGAGTTTTATAAGCTTCAATGCTCTTGCTCTGTCAATATGTTCGCAGTTGTTATACCGTCCATTTATATTGAATCTCTCAGTTTGAGAATGCCTTTGATATACTCGGTAAAAAATGAAAAGGAAGGTTCAGTGAAAACAATCCTTACATTTTCCAATATTTTCATGAAACTATCAGGGAGAGATATTATTTTACTCATGGTGAGTACTCCTTTCGGTTAAGTTAATTATCAATAGTAAAATAACCTTTGGAGTGTCTCACCTTCTTTTTATTTTCAAAAAAGTGCTAAACTACAGTTACTCAATCATCATCTTCATCCATTATCACTGGAATAAATGATGTAATTATCTCATCAACCTCATTGGCGATTGTTTTAAGAGTTTTCTTTGAAAACGATGAGGTAAATGAATAAGCTATACCTTTTATAATCATAAATATCTGTTTCTGAAAAAGAATAACATCATCAGCCGGAACATATTTATATATAATTTCATACGCCGGAACTCCCGAAGGCATGGTTTTCTCTTTTTCATTAATCATTTCAAATCCGGGAAGTACAATTTTCGACTGGTCGAATTGCGATTTTGCATACGTAGTAACGTCCATTTTTTTGTCGATTTCCTTGTCAATAACCAGTACAAGGTTGTGTTGTACTCCACTGTCATGAGGACCCTAAAACGTGAAAACCGTGGTGTCTTTCCATTCGTCCGGGAGGGTGATTGAGAATTGGTTATTTGTTGAACTCATTACAAAGACCTTTTTAAATGTGAAACATATTTCCTGTTATCCGAAACAATGTATACCTTTTACAGTACCAAAGTAAAACCTGCCCTGTGCATAGATTACTGCCGGAGTTGAAATATCTTCACCGGGAGGCAGCAATTTAACGAAAATCTCATTACCGTCTTTATCAACATGGCTGAATTTATTTGCAGCAGTGACCGGAACGCTGTTGTCGCCAAGTACCGTGATATATTGAAAATATTTTGCTGCAAATGTAGTGTACTGCCAGGCAGGTTCCTCTTTATCAAAGGCGCAGAGCGTGTTTCCTACCAAACAGTATATTCTGTCGTCCCTGCCAGTTGCCGGAGGCTGAGGCAGGGGAATCTCTCCTGAACCGGGTAGCGCAGCTTCCCGGAGAGGATCCTTGTCAAGCAGGGAATAGCAGGCAAGCTTGCGCTTTCCTTCGGGTGTGTGGAGGAGAAAGATGAGATTGTAATCTTTGTTAAGACTGGCTCCTGATGGCCATACTCCTGGGTGCTCCACTTTAGCAATCAATTTATCTTTATCGATAGTAAAAGTGTGAACCGTTCCATTATTTGTAATTATAACAACGTTTTTAAAGTCGTTAGTCAAAAGTCCCGGAAGAGTTTTTTCGTTAATTTTATGCATATATTCCCAGTCATCTG
>CAZIYW010000187.1:0-6520 GCA_964543525.1 uncultured Fibrobacterota bacterium
AATGATATATATCACATTTCCTAAAATCGTCTGATTTAAGCGCATCGGGTTAAAATTTAACTTGAAAAACACTCCCTTTTCATATAGTTTATAGAACTATTTACAGAAGCTAAAAGCTATGCTATAATTGAAGTGGGAGAGAAGCCTCTCACGAAAAGACGCTATTTCTTAAACCGTACACCTTAACTGCTTTGGAATTGAACAATGGATGACCTGAAAGATTTACGGATATTGGTTATTGACGATGAGGAACAGATTATCAATTATGTCAAATACGTCCTTGACAAGGAAGGGTGTATGGTCTCCCGGGCCGCCAACGGCAAAGAGGCGATTGAAAAATTTTCAACCGCAGAATTCGATATCGTTATAACCGACATTGCCATGCCGGAAAAGGACGGTATCGACACTATCATAGAAATGCGACAGCTTAACCCACCGGTCGCTATTGTCGCCATGTCCGGTGTCAGTTCATCGGATAAACTGCTCAGACTCGCCACCGCATTCGACGCTGATGTCACCATAAAAAAACCGTTTACCGTTGATGAACTGGTCGCCGCAGTAAAAGAAGCAAAACGAAAAAAGTTCAAATCCTGAAAAAATATCCTGCTTTCTCCCATGACGGGGTGATTAAATAATCTTCTCCAGACTGTTTTCAAATTTCACCTTGATCTTTTTTCCGTGCAAGTTTAAAATTGTAGTTGAAAAAACATGCCTGAAATATGAGAACGGTACTATGTATATCTTTCGTAAAAAACATGACCCACTTCATGAAAATGCTCACACTGATAGTCTTACCGGCCTGCGGATACTGGTCATTGACGATGAAGAGCATATACGTAATCTGGTACGGGAAATATGCGAACAGAAAGGGTGTATCGTTACTACTGTCGATAACGGCAATGAGGCGATGAAACTTTTTTCAACGGCAAAATTTGATGTGGTCATTACCGATATGGCCATGCCTGAAAAAGATGGTGTTGAAACCATAATTGAAATACGCCAGCTTCATCCGCCTGTGGGTATCGTAGCCATATCAGGGGTGGATAAACGAAGCAGGCTTCTTTCACTTGCCACTGCATTTGAGGCTGATGTTTCTCTTAAGAAGCCGTTTACCGTGAATGAAATAGTAAACGCGATAATAAAGGCGAAAAATAAAAGAGCCTGGGCCCCATGAGTATAAACCAAGGCCGGAATGATGCAGGCCAGTGAGCATGCTGGTTAATCTCATTATACGAAAGATTACAAGGTGTTCGTATCAAAGATTTTTGTGTTTATATCCCGTTAACTCCATATAGCATCTGGAGTTCCATCGTTTAACCCTATTTTAAATGATTACTACGAGGCGATATTCCCTGTAACGCAGTCAGAAAAACTGAAAGAAAAAGATACCACTTTGCTCTAATACAATATAGAGATAGCCCAGGATATGACCAGGTATTAAAACTTTTATTAGTACTGTTTAAGTTAAAATATGTATATTTGGTCACAAATATTTTGATACTGAATTTACAAAAAATCATAAATTATTTGATATTTTCTATTTTAGGCAAAAAAAAACTATCTTATTGTCGATTATTGTATACATTTTATAGAGGCGAGGGGACTACGTAAGGCATTGAGGGGAAGGAAATTTTACGACCATCCTCTGTAATTCACATAAAATCAGAAACTTAAATAAAACCTTAAAAAAAGGAAGGCATGATGAAACCTTTAAAAGCAACCATTTTCGCGGCATTATCGATTATTACCCTGATATCACTCGTTTTTGCCCAGAATAAACCGTTTCCTCAGGCAGTCGACCATCCAAATTGTATCAAACCGAATGTAGACCAATCTTCAATGAATAGTGATGTCAAAACCTTTTATAACACCTGGAAGAACAATTACCTTAAAGAATCAGAAAAAACAACTAATGGTTACTATATCGAATCCGGAGGTACAGGAACTACTGAAAAGACAACGATTACCGAGGCACACGGTTGGGGTATGATTGTCTTTGCCCTTATGGCCGGTTCCGATGGTGATCCCAATGCAAAAAAATACTTTGACGGTATGCATTATTTTGCAAAAGATCATCCGAGCAGTGAAAACAAGGCGCTCATGTCCTGGCAGGTTCTCAAAGGTGAAAGTACAGAGGCTGATGCTTCCGCAACCGACGGAGATTTCGACATGGCCTATGCCTATATTCTGGCCCATGATCAGTGGGGCTCCGACGGCGATATTGATTATCTCCAGGAAGCACGAAATATGATTATCAATGGCCTGTTAGTAAGTGATATCAATAAAAACACAAACTGGATTTCTCTCGGTGATTTCGTTAATAATCTTGATCCCACAAGTGAGTTTTACTGGGCAACAAGGCCCTCGGACTGGATGGGTGATCATTTACGGGCATTCAGTTACAATACCGGCTCCAGCAAGCTCGCTGAAGCTGCTGACCATTTTTATACCATCTACAATCAATTTACAAGTGCATACTCTCCCAATACCGGCCTGGTTTCAGACTTTATCGTAAAGGAAACACCCGAACCGGCACCGAAAAATTACCTCTACGAATATGTCGATACCGATATCTACAAATGGAATGCATGCCGTGTTCCCTGGAGAATCGCTACGGATTATGCCCATTGGGGTACTGAAAATGCAAAAACAATGTGTAATAAAATGCTTGGCTGGGTCAAGGGTGCGTGTAACAACAATCCGGCTTCTATTTCCGCGGGATATGAGCTGGATGGGACCGCGGTAGGAGCCGGCGGTGATCCGGCGTTTATCGCACCATTCGTTGCCGCATGTATTGTTGATCCCTCTCACCAGAGCTTTCTTAACGACGGCTGGGATGAAATAAGACTCAATTACACCGGCGGCGTGTATCAGAATACTATCAATCTCCTCTGCCAGCTCCTTATTTCCGGTAACTGGTGGAAAGCTGAAGGTGAAGAGCCGGTGGTCGATACTTCCGGAGTCATCTTCGACAGCTTCAATAACGACTACACAGACGGTAATTCCCAAACCTATCTTGGTGCGGCTTATGGCTATGCCCTTACTGAAGATGTTAACAAAGTAGACACTGGCGGTGCATTCTGGTATGTTTATTGTGATTCTCTTGGCAGTAAAATAGAATGTAACGGGTTCCCGATTACCAATGATAATATCAACGATATGTTCAATGCCAAAGACGGGTACGTCATGGCAAGTCTGATAACCTCAACCAGCACCGATATCTATTCATATGCCGGTATGGGCAGCCTCATTCTCGGTATTGAGGATTATGTATATCATGATTTCAGCAATATGACCGGTATGACCATCAAAGTAAAGGGTGAAGGTACTATACGTGTCGCTTTGATTACTGCTGATATTTTCGAATATCCTGTTGACAGTATGCGTTGGGGATTCTATGGCTTTAACCTGCCTCTGGAAGCGGACTGGAAGTCGCATACAATTGATACTTCGCTCTTTAAGCCGGAACAATGGTCAATTGCTGCAGAAAACGAGTGGACCTGGCACCATAAGGGTGCTAAAGACAGCGTAACCCAGATCGAGATCGCCACCTCAAAATCCGGTGAGGATGTTAAAAATCTGTGCATCGATTATATCATTTTCAATGGATTACAGTATGAACGTGACTTCGGATTCAAATATATTCCACCGAACCTTACAAAAATAAAAGGACTGGTTAAAAAAGAAAATGGTATACCCTGTAAGGTAGTGCCCGATATCGGAAGCAAATCGATTACCGTCTCATACACAATGCTCCGGGAGGGCGATATCACCATTTCCATGTATGATATGGCAGGCAAGAGATTGGGTACTCCGGTTACTTTTCACGGAACAAAAGGCAATTATACCAGGAAAATCAGTCTCGGCTCAATAAAGTCAAACGGTATATATGTCCTGAGATTTGATGCCGGTAATGATGTCTATTATACAAAGGTGAGTCTCCTGAAATAGCTTATACCGTTGTAAATAATAATGCGTCAGGAGAGTGAGTATCTTTTCTGGCGCATTTTTTAAATGAAGAGGCTTAACTCCGGAACAGTAAAATCGGTTTTCCGAAATCACTCTTGATATATTTTTTGATATATTAATACTATAGGTATAGCAATCAATCACACAGACGATACATTCCTGCCCGGAGGAAGAGGTTTACTCTGAACGGAACAACAGAGTATGTTTTCCATCGTCTGCAAGAATATAAGGGAATCAAACTATTAACCATTTCGGAAGGACTGTACTATGAAGAAGCACGCTTTAACCTGTATACTTTTAGGCATTTTTACCGTTAGTCTCTTTTCTCAAACGTCTTCTATCAGAATCAATCAGGTCGGTTATGAAGTCAACGGGCCGAAAACTGCGATATATCAATCTGACAAGGATGAATCCGGTATTACCTCTTTTAAAATACTTAACTCATCCAATCAGGAAGTTTACTCCGGTTCGGTTACCAAGGCCGATACAGTTGAAGAGTGGAAAAGTACCGGTCCATGGGGAGATACAACTTTCCATTTTTGGACTATGGATTTTTCTGATTTTAAAGAACCGGGGAAATATAAAGTTGAATGTAACGGCCAGAAATCATTCGAATTTACAATCGGCCGGGACCTGTATTTCCCGAAATGTTTAGCACCGCAGCTTGATTGCTTTGAGAAAATGCGCAACAAACTTGAAGAAGATCACAATGTAAGGCTTCAGGGTTCTCAGACAAAAATCGATCTTTACGGTGGTTATAACGAAGCATCCGGGGATGCCAGTAAGCATATCACCCATCTTCAGTATGCGAATTTTATGAGTACCCAGGAAACACCAATTCTTATCTGGACGCTCCTGAGATCCTATGAAATTAATCAGAAACTCATTGACAGCCTGAATCAAAAAAATCAACTCTTTGAAGAAGCCGCCTGGGGGTGTGATTACATGGTCAAAGCACAGGCAAGTGAAGGTTATTTTTATTCCACTGTATTCAATCAATGGGACGATACGAAAGAACGACTTGTGTGCGCTTATGAAGTCATTGACCTTTCATCCTCAACACTTGATATTACCGATGAATACCAGACAGCATTCAGAGAAGGTGGCGGCCTCTGTATCGCGGCATTGGCGAAAGCCGGTGAAATGGGCGTCAGCAGCAATGACAACACAGCGCAAGATTATCTCGATGCAGCAAAAAAAGCCTATGATCATATCAAATCCAACAATACGTCCTACTGTGATGACGGCAAAGAAAATATCATCGATGATTTCGCCGCCTTAGTCGCTGCTATTGAACTGTACAAAGCAACAGAGGACAGCAAATACAAAACAGATGCAGGTGCCCGTGTTGATAAAATTCTGGACAGACAGAACAGCGACGGCATGTTCTGGGCTGATGACGCCAAAAACAGGCCCTGGTTTCATGCCTCAGAAGAAGGTATGCCAATCATTGCTATCATATACTATATGGAAATTGACAACAGTAAAGATGCCGCTATCAAATCTGCCGTAGAAAAAGCCATGGATTATTATCTGAATATCACAAAAGACACCAATAATCCCTTTAATTATGTACGCATGACCGCTAAACCATATAACCCCTCAACCGGGCAATACGGTATGAAAGAAACCATGTTTTTCTTACCGAAAGACAGCAATGAAACAAAATACTGGTACCAGGGTGAAAATGCCCGCCTGGGATCTATGGCAACAGCAATTCTCAATGCAGCGCAACTCCTTGATGATACCTGGCAGCTCGGCACTGATGATCTCTCAAAACTTGCTCTTGATCAGATCAACTGGATTCTCGGTAAAAATCCTTTTGAAGTGTGCATGTTCTATGGTTACGGCATTGGTATCGGCACCAAATTTAACCCACCATATAAGGATGGCAAAAATTATGTAGGAGGTATATGCAATGGTATAACCGGAGCATTACCTTATCCTTTGTCAACATTAAAACGCGGGATAGAATGGGCCCCTGCCGGAGGTTTATCCTGGACAGACTGGCGCTGGCTCGAGCAGTGGCTTCCTCATGAAGCGTGGTTTTTCATGGCAACAGCGACATTAAGCAGCATTGTTCGCGGCAGCCAGACCGGTATTATTGAAGGACAAAATAAAAAAACAGTCCAGATGAAACCTGTTACATTAAAAGCAATTACTGCTGGTAATTCAATCAAGGTGACACTAAGTAAAAAACTTAATCATACTGCCACTATAAAACTGCTGGATCTTAAAGGTCGGCAGGTGCAGAGTGTAAAACTAAATGCCGGTGCAACAAGCGCTCTCATTCCTGGAAACAATATCTCCTCGGGTGTTCATATTTTAGAATTAAACACCGGCAGTAAATCTGTAGTTCGCCGGAAGGTGCAGTTGTTTTGATAATTTAAAAAAAATCATTCCTTGTATGGAGGAATGATTTCACATAACTACAAGGAAATTTTTTCTATAACATGACGGGCATGTCATCGCCCTGCTATATTCACAATAATCAATATTTTAGTAGCGTAGAATTGAGTGGACCTGAGCATTCCACCCTCTTTTTACGTTT
>CAZIYW010000188.1:0-6490 GCA_964543525.1 uncultured Fibrobacterota bacterium
GAATGTGCGCGGATTAAAACCGTTACTATTTATAATATATATGTAGTAATATAGACATTATACAAAGTCTGAAACAACTATTTAAAAATCTATAAAAGACAGAATCCTGAAAGCACGGGAATGTACTCTTTCAAAGTAATTTCAACACCTGATCCTCTAAAACAATCCGTCCCTCTTTCTTCAAACCATACACCACACTGAACCAATCGCTCTCCTTAATCACGGTGCCTGTTTCTTTTTCAAGTGCCTGTTTAATATCATTGAATTGTACTTCCGGTTTTTCCTTTAATGCTTTCAAGATAAACGTTTCATAGATATACTCAATTCTTCTCTCATTTTTCATAAGCGCAGCATGGTTATCCTGCACCTTTTGGCCGAGCAGGTATAACGCATCTTTGAGTGCGCTTTTACCTTTCACGTAAGTTGCGGTCTTATCTTCGGTTCCGGAGTTACGCATAAAGACACATCCCTGTACGCCGTCATTATTTACCAGGTTGATATACAGCACATTGGGGTCTTCCTTTTCTTCAAATATGAGCTCTATGTCGGCAGGTAGTGTGCCTGTTTCCTTCAAACGCTGCACCTCCGTTCTTACGAGCTCACTGTCGGCTATCCAGACGCTGCTGTTGCGGTAAAATTTTGTTTTGTCAACAAAGAACACGTAGAACGTTTTTGAGACTCCGGGTTCGAAGGGTTCTATGATTCTTTCCGGCGGGAGATTGAGCTCTTTTATTGCCGCCAGTGTCATCAGGCCTGTCAGGAGACCGATACCGGAGAGCAGTGAGCTCTCCTTTCCCGCGTCACTGGTAACGGTAATGGGAAAAATGAGGTGGCCGGAAACCTCAAGGCCGACCAGGAGCTCTCCTCCATCGAAGTTGCCAATCCATTTATCGCCTACACTGACCACCTTTGTATTCAAACCAAGCGTTTTTTCGGCACTCGCCGCAGTCATGATATCCGATTCTATAGTTGAAATGAACCAGTATTTTTTCGGATCTATATTTCGTGTTTTAAGAAAATATTCCGCGAGGATATACCCGCACTTATCGCCGTCAATAACATGGATACAATCGTCCGGTTTATGGTAATAGAGGAGGAAACCACGGTCTCCGTCGCCGTCAAGGGCAATACCATACACAGTTCCCGGTGCAGAACCACGGCCGCGATCAAAGAGCTCTCTTATAAAGGGGATATGACTTTCGTAGGCAGCACCTTCAAACAGCTCAGTACCTTCAATCTCGGCAACGCCGCAGCTCCGGTTGATATTCGCTCCGTCAGGCTCCTCATTTACTGTCGTATAGTCAATGTCGAGCGTTTCCATTACCTTTTTGCTTATTTCGGTAAAAGCACCGTTTGCCGTATCGAGAACGAGACGGGTATCACCGAATAATTCCCTGCTATTGCCGGGCAGAACCGACAGTATAAACCGCTCACCCTTTTCTGCAACATGCTCCGCTTTTATTACCGTTCCTTTTTTTTCTGGCAGAGACTCCCGGTAACAGAAATGGAACATACAGGCTGAAAGTACATAGTCACCGAATGGACCTTCCGGAAGCAGCTTTTTCCCGTCGATAAAAAACTTTATTCCGTTCTGGTTGGCGGGATTGTGGCTTGCAGTAAGCATGGCCGCACCGCGGTATCCCTTCTGCAGCATGGTATACGGTACAATCCCGGTAGGTACTATACCCAGATCGAGCACATTGAGAGCAGCCCGGTTAAAGCCGTTAATTACAGCATTGTTCAGTTTCCAGTCATACGCTTTATCCCGGCCGTCATTGCCAATTACTATTGTATCGCCTTCATGAACCACTCCGTTATCAAGCAGGATTGTCGCAAATGCAAATGATGTTGTTTCAACCAGATCGGGTGTAAACGCGTTATCGGCAAGTATATCGGCAATAAAATTCTTTTTTACCGAAAGGACCACTCTCCCACGGATACCGTCAGTACCCATAAAATTGATACGGGACATACGGTACGCTGTCTCTATCCGCTCTTTCTCCGGGAGTGAAGAGTTTATGAATAAAGAAACCGTTTTCACAAAATCAAACGCAGCCGGTTGTGGATAGGTCTGTAAAAAATCATCCGCCAACAATCGGTCAATAGTTTCAGCAGTACGATCCGTTGCGAATGATGCCAGCGCCTCGCTGTTTTCAGGTTCATGCAACAAAGCACCGGTTGCCGTATCAGTTATCAGAAAGACCTTTCGTTTCGCCAGCGTAGCAAGCAAGTCCTTGTATTTGTCAATAAATTGATTCCACGGTATACTGTCCATGAATGGTATTTCTCCTTTTTCTTCACTAAATAATAAAATAAAACCAGGAAAATCAAACGACTTCCCTGGTTAACACTTTCCAATAATTGATTATTTTCACGTTATTATATTGAAAAAAATTATTTCCCCATTACAACCTCAACGATGTGTTCTCTTCCGTCACCGAAAGCAGGGACTTTGTTGCCCTCAACCGGTTGACCATCAACGGTAACCGTTTTTACCCCATGCTCGACATGCCCGGGATTCCTGACCGTTATCGCATATGTGGCACCCCTGAATATTCTCGTGGCGGAAAACCCGTCCCAGTCAGAAGGAATACAGGGGTTGATAATCAGGCCGTCATACCACGGTTTGATACCGAGAATAAACTCAACACCGACAAAGAACATCCACGGCGCAGTACCGGTCAGCCACGAGTGGCCGGCTCTGCCGAATTCCTCATGTGCCGGTCCGGTCGTATATTCAGGGTACACATAGGGTTCAACCACGAAGTGGTCCTGATCTTCGGAGAGATTTTCCGGTAATGTTTTAAAGTACTGGTCATAGGCGATATTGCCGCGGCCGAGAATAGTATTGGCCTGAATAAACCAGGTTACCGGATGATTGAAAATGGAAGCATTCTCTTTTTTGCCGGGCGCTTCCCGCGTGGCCGCACCGATACCGGCATCGGAGCGGGTATAATGGGGACCGCAGAGTACGGGACCGCATTTTGTATCGAGGTGCTCAAGCACCGAATCCAGACATTTAACCGCATGATCATTCTTTGCCACGTCTCCGATGACGGCCCATGACTGGGAATTGAGATAGATAGCTCCCTGTTCGTTTTCTTTTGAGCCTTCGACCTGACCGTTATCCCGGGTAAAGCGGTGAAACCAGGCGCCATCCCAGCAGTATTTATTCAGTGCCTCCTTGAGCGTCGTGTATATTTCCCTATATTCTTCAATTTTATCGCCATACTCTCTGATAAGAGAGCCTTCCGGCGCATACTCGTACATGTCAAGAACATATTTGATGGCAACGGCCAGTTGTTCAGCCACCATCATTGATTCGCCCTTTCCCTCCGTACCGCACTCATTCAGATCATCATTCCAGTCACCGCCGAGCATCAGCGGTATATCACGTTTCGAGCGGCATTTCCACACCTTATCCATACCCACAAACAGGTGTTCAAGCACCGTTCCTGCCGTTCTATTCTTTACATAATCCGGAATATCATTCCAGGCAGGTACCACACTGTCGTTAAATCCGTTAGCACAGTGCTGTTCTCCCCCTATTTCTTTTATCGGCAATTCATTAAGACTCCGGTACGGTACCACTTCGGCAAGCAGGTTATAGTCGGCGGTTTCGCGCAGATAATAGGCGAGAGCGATAGCCATCCAGAGCGGATCGTCGGAATGGTTGGTGAAAACATGTCCTTCCTTCTGGGCCCGGTAGTAATGATGATACACATAGCCATTTGAAAACATATGGGCAAAGAGCTCCTTGATCAATTCCTTTGAGCTTTTCGGCTCGAACATAATAAAGCCGAGCAGATCCTGAGCGGCATCCCGATACCCGACCCCATAGGAAAGGCCGAGGTGATATCGCGAAGCATCCCGTGAGCAGCGAAACGTTGTCTCAAGCTGAATTTTATTCCACACATTTATATGCCGGTTGATTTTCGGCTCAGGTGTGGCAACCATTACCTTTGAGTAAAGGTCATCATAGTAGCGGCCAACCTCAGTAAATGCTTTATCAACCCGTTCAAGACTGGACCATTCCTGCATGAGCGTTGGAATTTGCGTCTCATATAATTTATCACGGCGGTCTGCAATACCGACAACGATACAGAATTCAATCTTCTCCCCCGCTTTCAGGGTGAGGGTGTGCTGTAATGCACCACAGAAATGGCCGGAATTACAGGTCGTATTACTGAGTGTGCCGTTACTGATTGCCAGTGGATTTTCTTCGGAGCGATACACGGAACCCATGAATTTGTCACGATTTACATCCCACCCGGCAATGGGAAGCGTACTGGTTAAAAAGGCAACCTTCCCCCAGCAGCCGTCATCTTTATACTGCTCTTCTTCGGGAAGATATGAGATACCAATTTTATTCTCCGCGATAATAGCATTCGCTTTGGTGTTAAAATGGGCTTCTTTAAAATGAGCATTATTCGGCTGCTCTATAAGATCATCCAGGGCATCGCCCGGCACAAATTCAACATAGGGGAAAAGGGAGAGCTCCCGATCGTCTCCACTGTTTTCTATGGTATAACGCCAGATTTCAATATCCGCATCTTTCGGTACAAAAAATGTCACCGCATGGCTAAGCCCTTTATAATGCGATGATATTTTTGTGTACCCTCGACCGTGCCGGCATTCATAGGCCTCAAGTTCCGTAAGTGTAGGCTGCCAGGTTGGTGAATAATATTCTCCGGTACGTTTATCGCGTATATAGAGATATCGTCCGGGCCTGTCCTCAGGAAGTGCATTGTAGCGCCTTCGAAGAATCCGGCCGTTCAGGGGTGATATAAAGTAACTGAATCCTCCGCCGGTATTTGTTATAAGTGCATGGTACCTTCCGTTAATGGAGTAATTCAGCCATGCCTGGGGTGTATCCGGTCGCGTGATGATGTATTCGAGTCCGTCATCGGAGAAGTATCCGTATTTACCCATAATATTCCTCTCTAATCATTTCAATATCAGGCACTTGCCAACACATCTCCCTCTTTGTTAAGCGCCTCTGCATTATATTATATTGTGGTAGATAGACCTATTAAAATATACATTTTTCCCATAGCTGACAAGGTACAATCAGAAAAGGACGGATATTAGCCGGTGGATAATTTTCATTAATGGTGCAACTGTTTTTTCAATAAAAGCAGTGCTGAGCACCGGTACACAGGAAATTCTGAAATAATGGGAATAAGCGGAAAACGTATTTGATGTTTACCTGCATTTGTTGTATTATTAATTAGAGACGGAGACAGCTAAACAGGATATATAACAGGATACATAATATAAGGGAAACTTAATGTACTGAATGGTATGAAACTTAAAGGAAATCATTTTCTTTTCTTCCGAGCGGGAGTTTATTTTAATATACTATGATTACAATTCAGGAACTATTAAAAAAATCTTCCGAGTTGCGTGCATCAGATCTGCATATTACGGCGGGATCCCCACCGCTTTTTCGTGTTGACGGTGAGCTAAAACCCTTTGCATCGGAAAAACTGGCACCGGAACAAACCCAGCGTCTTGCCTATAATATTATGACGGAGCAGCAGCGCAAATTATTTGAGCAGAATAAAGAAGTTGATTTCTCCTTTGGGGTAAAAAACCTGGGTCGATTCCGGGCGAATGTATTTCTTCAGCGCGGGTGCACCACCTGTGCGCTGCGACAGATTCCCACGGTGATAAACTCGATAGAACAACTCGGATTACCGCCGATTGTGGCGGAACTTACAACGAGGCCCAATGGTCTTATTCTGGTCACCGGTCCGACAGGTAGTGGTAAATCAACAACGCTTGCAGCAATGATCGATAAAATCAACAGCGAACGCGAGGGACATATACTGACTGTAGAAGATCCTATCGAGTTTGTCCATCACCATAAGAAATGCATTGTCAATCAGCGTGAGGTGCATCATGACACGGAGAGTTTTTCCAATGCCCTTCGTGTAGCGCTTCGGCAGGATCCTGATATAGTACTTATTGGCGAGATGCGTGATCTGGAAACCATCTCAGCAGCTCTTACCATTGCAGAGACCGGCCATTTGACTCTGGCGACCTTGCATACCAATTCTGCGGCAAAATCGATCAACCGTATTATTGACGTATTTCCTTCGGATCAGAAAGCAACAATACGCGCACAGCTATCCATGGTGCTGGAGGGAGTAATCAGCCAGACGCTGCTGCCACGAATTGGAGGCGGGCGTGTGGTTGCCTGTGAGATTATGATTGCCACAGATGCGGTCAGATCAATGATCCGTGACGATAAAGTACATCAATTGCAGGGCATTATAGAAATTGGACAACAGTTTGGAATGCAGACACTGAACGCGGATCTTGCCCGGCTGGTGACCCAGCATCAGGTAACAAAGAAAGATGCGTTCAATAAAAGTCCCAATGAAGAGGCACTTGAGAAGCTGCTTATGTAATTTTTCCATTATGGAGAGATATCAATGGCAAAATTTTTGTATAAAGGAGTGACTACTTCAAATAAAGAGGTTAA
>CAZIYW010000189.1:0-6366 GCA_964543525.1 uncultured Fibrobacterota bacterium
AGGTACCGTAATGTATATTACCAAATACCTCATTTTTAATTGTCGTTATACCTCAGGAATAATTGTCGTCAAACGGATTTATTAATTCCACTTTGTTAAATGCTCTCCCTGCTCTGCACGGGGAGTATTCACATCTTACCATAACCGATTGACGAAACAGGCATCCCTTCGATATCACCTCGACAGCACTTCGACAGTGTGTCGGCTCGGTGCGGCGGCTCAGAACAGAGCGCATCCTCACCCTTACTCATCCCGAGGATATACTTTCTCAATCTTCTGTCTCTTCTCCATAATTGCCGTTGCCTTTTTCAGTTCCTCCGGTATATTAATCCCCTGCGGACATTTATCCGGGCAAACGCCACACTCGGTGCAGAGCGGCACTTTGCCGTTTGTTTTATTCTCATCAAGCTGTGACGGTTTTGCCGCCATTTTTCGGTATGCCTTTCCCATTACAGTTACCCCACATGAAATTTTTTTACTATGTTGTATTTTTTTCTTGCATACTGTTCAAATGTGCAGTATATTATAATGTATTAGAGAAAAGGACAAAAAATGCATTGAAAGGAGCGGTATTATGGGATACACCTGTGCAGACACCAAACGAGGGATAGAGTACGCATGCGCTGTTGGCAGCGCTTTAGCGGCAGATACGACAACGGCGGCAGGTGTGATGCATGTATCTCTGCCGGTCTACAGCATACCGCGCCGGGTATCACCCGTATCTCAGAAAGTGCCGGCGGTTCATACGGCAGCCGCGAAGAGGCCCCGTTTTATTATCAGGGGTGGTTTTTTCAGTGTCGGAGGCTCAAAGCGCTGTCTCTTTGCAGCGGGGCGTTTGTGTAAACAGCGTACAAAAAATACGCGGTGTCTGTAACAGGGTAAATGGGAGAGCAGCCATTATGGAAATAATCGATCTCACTGAACAGCACGAAAAGCTTTACTGTGTGTGTCTCGAGGATTGGTCTGATGAAATGAAAGAGGCCGGTGATCATAATGAGGTATGGTACAGAAGAATGAAAGACAAGGGCCTTCGTGTAAAACTTGCGGTTGATGATGTCGGTACAGTGGGCGGCATGATTCAGTATGCTCCGATTGAGCATTCGATGGCGCAGGGAGAAAATCTCTATTTCATTTATTGTATATGGGTGCATGGATACAAGCAGGGCAGAGGTGATTTCCGCAAGAGAGGCATGGGAAAGGCGCTTCTCGCTGCTGCGGAGCAGGATGCAAAAAATCCCGGTGCAAAAGGCATTGCTGCCTGGGGAGTGAGTATACCGGTGTTTATGAGGGCATCGTGGTTCAAAAAGCGCGGGTATAAAAAGGCGGACACCCGGGGCATTATGGCACTCATGTGGAAACCGTTCGTCGATGATGCAGTGCCTCCAAAGTGGTATCGTCAGAAGAAAAGGCCTGTGAAGGAGCAGGGCAGAGTTGTGGTAACGGCATTCAAAAACGGCTGGTGTCCGGCGCAGAATCTTTCATACGAGCGCGCAAAAAGAGCGGTAGCGGAATTGGATGACAAAGTCGAGTTCCGGGGTATCGATACATTCGATAGAGACACCTTTATGGAATGGGGTATTGCGGACGCGTTGTATATTGACGACAAAGAGGTGCGGACCGGTCCGCCGCCGAAATATGAGAAGATACGGAAGGCTGTTGAGAAGAGGGTGAGGAAGGTGCGACAGCCCGACCCGATCCCCGGTCCTTCACCCAGTTATGGGAAGGGAGAGAGTCTTGAAAAATCGTCCTCTTCCTCCTCCTCGTCCTTCGTCCTCGAATTTTAAAAAAAGCGAGGAAGAGGATGAGGGTGAGGACGACCAAAGAACTATAAAAGGCATAAACCAGGAAGGTGCGACAGCCCGACCCGATCCCCGGTCCTTCACCCAGTTATGGGAAGGGAGAGAGTCTTGAAAAATCGTCCTCTTCCTCCTCCTCGTCCTTCGTCCTCGAATTTTAAAAAAAGCGAGGAAGAGGATGAGGGTGAGGACAACCCAAAGAACTATAAAAGGTATGAACCAATGTCACCAACACAGAAAGAAGAATACATCTCCCGCATAAACCGTGGTGTCATGGACTATATCCGGTCCAACATGGACGGGCCAATGAGTCTTGAGCAGCTTGCGTCGGTTGCCTGTTTCTCGCCCTTTCATTTTCACCGGATATTCCGGGCCATTGTGCTGGCACAGTTTATTCAGCGGGTGCGGGTGGAAAAGGCTGCATCGATGCTTATTGTGAACCCGTAGAAATCTATTACCGAGGTAGCGCTTGACTGCGGATTCGGGAGCTCTGCAGCACGTGGTGGATATCTGTGTGCCGGTAAAGCCGTTGTAATGAATATGGAAGTAGAAGGTGGTTCGCGTTGTACTGATATACTATAACAAACTGGCAAAGTGCTCGTAATCGATTTATTTTATGACGATTACGGGCACATTATAAAGTAAAATATTAAGGTGGAAAAGGTCTATGAAACCATTAACAGACGAGCAAAGCAGAATATTGTCATTTATTGTGGACTACAACCGGGAAAAGGGAGTCCCGCCGACTGTTCGGGAGATATGCCGGGCCATGGGCTACAAAAGTATCAACAATGCCCGCCAGCACTTGCGGCTTATTGCGCAGAAAGGGCATATCGAGCTTCTTAAGGGCAAGGCTCGCGGGATCAGGCTTCTTATCGATCTTCCCGGGCAGGCCGGTGACAACGAGGTTGAGGTGCCTCTTGTCGGCGCTGTTGCAGCAGGCAGGCCAATCACCGCCTATGAAAACCTTGAGGGACATGTCACGCTCGACAAAAACCTGTTCAGGGGCGAAGGGCTGTTTACCCTGCGTATCAAAGGGGACAGTATGAAAGACATTGGTGTGCTTGACGGCGATCTGGTCATTGTCCGTCAGCAGAACGATGCGCAGAATAACGATGTGGTGGTCGCGATTATCGAAGGCGAGGCAACACTCAAACGCTATATCAAAGAAAAGGAGTACATCATTCTCCGCGCGGAAAACCCGCAGTATGAAGATATCATTGTGTCGGCGGATCGGGAGATATGGATTGCGGGGAAAATGGTGGGGGTGATGAGGAAGTGTTAAAAGTGGCTAAAGGGTTGAAAGTTTAAAGTTAAAGGTTATATGAATGAAAGAGTGATGGTGGATGTTGGATAGTGGATAGTGGCTGAGAAAAAGGCAGCGTTGTCCTTGTTCTCGTCCTCGGTTTTTTAAGATACGAGTGGGTAGGGCGGGAAAATGGGAGTATTGGAGTGAGGGAGAAAAAGAAAAGAACGGGAATTCAATGGCACTGTCAAAATTCTAAAATCGCTAATCGTCATTCACTAATCAAATCAAAAAAAAGAGTAACACATTTAAAGGAGCAGAATATCGAACAAGAAATTATGAATGCTGAAGTAATTGGATATAGGAAAACTTCGTAATTCTACATTTCTTGTTCGATATTCGATATTCCGTTTTTAATTATGGCGTATATAGCCCCATCACTCAGCACACAGCAAAACTCTCCATCCTCTCGCACGGGACTCACAGTACGATCTGGTCTGTGCCTGCGGAACCAATAATGGGGAGATAAAGCTGAATCGTGACGGCAACCTGTCACTGAAAATCGACCCGAAAGAGGCGTGGGCGCAACTGCATCCGGATTTTTTTCCGGTGCATATCAACAGGGCGTCGAAATGGGATTTGCTGCGTGTTCCAGGACTCGGGCAGGTTACAGTTGACAGGATTATCAAGTGTCAAAAGAATGGATATAACATACGAGAAATGAGTGAGTTAAGGAGAGTTAGTAAACTTCTGCGTAAGGCAGAAAAGTATGTCAGGTTTTAAAAGATGTTAACGGTTACCTGTTAAACCGATCTATTGATAAATTTTTGAAAGAATGGTATAACATACTCAGAGAAAAAAGATTTAAAAGAGTTAGAAGATTCAGAGATTATTATTGGCACATAGGAGATAGAACCTGGTTGGCAGTGGTTGAAGGGCGAATAGTAAATTTTGGGTATCATGCATGGATAAGGGGACTTTTAAAGATGAAAAACTGCTGCAAATGACGATAGGTGGTATCATGAATCTTTAGGAGTACAAAATCGGCACGTGCAATACTTTGATTAATCGAAATATATTACCATCGACAAACACCCGCGTTCTATCTTGCATTATCAAAAAGAATAAAGAGCGAAAGATTGTTTGGAATCAAAAGTTAAAGTATCTCAAATAGTATTATCGGTTTGGTGAATTAACCGGCAGTTCAATCGGAAGTAATATGAGCAATTATCTTTTAATCGGCACAAGCGGCTTTTCGTATAAGGACTGGGTAGGCCCGGTTTACCCCTCCGGTACACCGGCGAAGAACTACCTGTCGTTGTACGAAAAGGAGTTCAATTTCACGGAGCTAAACTTTTCATACTACCGTCAGCCTGACCCGCGCACGCTGGATCGGATGGTGAATATTACCGGGGACAATTTCATGTTTGCCATCAAGGCACATAAAAGCATAACGCATGAAATATCAACGAGTTTTGAAAATGATATAAAGGAGTTTGTTGAGGGGATTACCCCATTGAAACGGTCTGCGAAACTAGCTTCGATACTGATCCAGTTCCCGTACAGTTTTCATTACACCCCGGATTCACGGAAGCATCTGCTGGCAGTATGCAAATCATTCGAAGGGCTGCCTGCTGCAGTGGAATTTCGCAGCGATGAATGGCAGCGCAGGTCGGTGTATAAGGGACTTGAAGATCACGGCATCACCCTGGTCAATGTGGATGAGCCTGACCTCCCGAAACTGCCGAAACCGACTGCGCTTGTTACTGCGCCGACTGCATATATCCGTTTTCACGGCCGCAACGCAAAAAATTGGTGGACCGGGGACAATGCAAGCCGCTATGACTACAGCTACTCCGACGATGAGTTGTCCGAATGGGTGCCGCGGATCAACACCATGGCGGAAAAGGCGTCGCGGGTGATTGTGGCATTCAACAATCACTGGAAAGGACAGGCGGTGACTGATGCGAAACGGATAAGGGAACTGTTACATGATTGAAAACAACCACGTTTAAGGTTAAAGGTTGAAAGTTGAAGGCCTTTAACCTTTAACCTTCAACTTTTAACTGAAAATGCAACGAAATATACTCCATATAAATATCGTCAACTTTTACACCTCAGTGGCCCAGGCCCTTACCCCGAAGCTGCGCTCCTATCCTGTGGGCGTGGCAACTGTGGGCTCGCAGCGGCGGATGCTGCTCGATGTTTCATCGGTCGCGCGCGAAGCCGGACTGTACCGCGGCATGCTGCTCGATACGGCAAGGCGCAAATGCGCCGATCTCGTTGTGCTGGATCCGATACCCTGTGCATACAGCCGTGCACACCGTGCCCTGGTGGGGGAGGCGGCACATTTCTCGCCACGGGTTGAAACTGCCGGGCCCGGCCATCTCTTTGTCGACCTTACCGGCACATCACGCCTCTTCGGCCGCTCAATCGATGTGGCTGAACGGTTCCGCAGGGAGATTCGCAGCAAGTTCAACCTTGATAACGCAACCGGTCTCGGCACAAACAAGCTGGTGAGCAAGGTTGCCACACGGGTAATCAAGCCTGCCGGGCTCTGCACAGTCATGGCCGGGTGTGAAGAGAGCTTTATGGCGCCTTTGCCGTTGCGTCTTTTACCCGGTGTTGATTTTAAAGTAATACAGCAACTATACCAGTTTAATTTGCGCTATATCAATGAAATACAGAAGATAGCCCAGGAAGAGCTTCTGCAGGTTGTGGGCAGGGCCGCCGTGGATATCTGCCGGTACAGCCGCGGCATTGATGATGTCCCGGTGCGTGAGCTGAAACTCCCTGAACCGTGCATTGAAGAGCGGATTGTACTGCCTGAGCAGACCAATGATGATACCACGATTCAGCGTGAGTTGCTCAGCCTCGTGGTAAGTGCAGGTATGCATCTCAGAAAAGCAGGTCTTGCCGGTCGGATACTCAAACTTGTTCTTACCTACTATGATGGTTCACAGGCAACACGCACCGCGAATCTTCAGGTGCCGCTGAACGGCGATCTGAGCCTGTTCGAGCGGTTCAATACCATGCTTGCCGCGATTCATACCAGGCGTATTCGGTTATCAACTATCGAGATAAAAATCAAAGAGTTGTCGTACCCGTACGGCCAGCTCGATCTGTTCGAAAACAGCGCAAAGGAAGATGAGCTAATGGGTGTGATGGATCGGGTGAGGAATAAGTTCGGGAAAGATATTCTGCGGTTTGGTGGGGTACCGGGGAGGCTTTGATGTCGTGTGTGCATTTTTTTATCTTCCTCTTCCTCGTCCGCTATGTAGGAAGTCAAGTATTTTTTTACTGACTACCTTCTTTTTTCTTTGC
>CAZIYW010000190.1:0-6346 GCA_964543525.1 uncultured Fibrobacterota bacterium
CACTGGGACAGCATAAGAAGGTATTTAACAAGGCAATTACACTGGTGAAATAAAATAGAAAGTGTTTTATCTGTTTTTTTGAACGGCAGGTGAAACACTACCTTACTCCTCCCAAAGAAAAGGGATGTTTCTGAAAGGAGCATTCCTTTTTTTTATTCTGGTTAACTGGTGGCCGGTCATTTTAAAGTCTGCGCGGAGGATCCTGTCGATTTTTAAGCTTGCGTTCATTTATTACCGACCGTTACTGCTTTTCAGATTATATTTTATTTTGTTACAATAATTTTACAATAATTTAAGAACGTACGCCTGATAGGAAACTGCGATGATAAAAAAAGTACTGTTTCTCCTGTACATAGCAGTCGGGTATTTGTCTGCAAGTGAAGGAGATGCCCATAAAAAACTGACCCTGTACTTTTTCGGTTCCAGTACCTGTGGTGAGTGTGCCGAAATAAAGGAGCTGCTTCTTAAGCCGCTTGCGGAGGAATATCCGGAAAGGCTGTCCATAGAATTCCATGATATCGATAATGAGAAAAGTTTCCAGCTTGCGATGAAGCTGGAGGAGGAGTATAACGTCAGGGAGCCGTCACCACAGGAGCTCTTTTTCCCGGACACGGTTCTTCTCGGGTATGAAACGATTATGGAATCCGGTGAAGCGCTTATCAAGCGGTATCTGTCGAATCCGGATAAATGGCAACGGAAGGATGCTACTGTTGATACAACTACGTTTACTAAAGATCTTGAGAGGCGTATTGAAAAATTTACCTTCTGGGGCGTATTCGCTGCAGGGCTTGTTGACGGTGTCAATCCCTGTGCAATCGCTACTATGATTTTTCTTATTTCATTTCTGGCTACGCAGAAACGGAAGCGTTTCGAGGTGCTTGTTATCGGCCTTTCCTTTACTTTTGCAGTGTTCTGCACATACCTTCTGCTGGGACTGGGTGCGTTCAGAATGCTCACCGCACTGGATAAATACTTCTGGATATCGGAAATGATACGGTGGGCTGCCGTATTCTGTGCAGGTATTGTCGCCGTATACAGTTTATACGACGCTTTTGCCTATAGTAAAACGGGCAGGACCGAGGCAATCAAGCTGCAACTTCCGAAACCGCTGAAAATGAGAATACACAAGGTAATATCCGGGAATCTTTCCGGCACGCAGATGGTGACCGGCGCAGTAATTACCGGATTTCTGGTAACGCTTCTCGAAGCTGTCTGTACCGGCCAGGTTTATTTACCGACGATAGTGCTAATGACAAAATCAACCGGTTTTAAAATGAAGGGATGGCTCTATCTCATATTTTATAATTTTCTTTTTATACTGCCGCTGCTGATTGTCATGGTACTTGCCTACTATGGGTTAAAATGGAATGAACTGGCGAAAACGACCCAGAAGCATCTGACCCTGTTGAAAGTGCTGCTGGGGATTGTCATGATTGGACTTGCAGTATTTTTAGCGGTGGCAGGATAGCAGAAAACTGTCGATACACGAGCGGTAGCTTTTAAATCCGTCTTTAAAGATACGGGTACGAAAAAAGAGATACCGACAAATACAATTCGGGGTTTTGCATGAAAGCAGTTGTGTATGAAGAGTTTGAAGGTCCGCTGAATATTCAAAATGTACCTGACCCGACTCCCACGAAAGATGGTGTGGTCATTCACGTTCATGCCACGGGCCTTTGCCGCAGTGACTGGCATGGATGGATGGGACACGATCCAGATATTAATCTGCCGCATGTACCCGGACACGAGCTTGCCGGCGTGGTTGAAGCGGTTGGCGGCGGCGTGTCGCGGTGGCGGGTCGGTGATCGGGTCACGCTTCCTTTTGTATGCGGGTGCGGTACATGTCCCCAGTGTCTTTCCGGGAATCAGCAGGTGTGCGACCACCAGTTCCAGCCGGGTTTCACTCACTGGGGCTCTTTTGCCGAGCATGTGGCCATTCACTACGCCGACAACAATCTTGTTCGTCTGCCCGATACGCTTGATTATGTTACAGCTGCAAGCCTGGGATGCCGTTTTGTCACCTCATTCCGTGCGATTGTTGTTCAGGGAAGAGTGGCAGCCGGACAGTGGGTGGCGGTACACGGCTGCGGCGGCGTCGGCCTGTCTGCTATCATGATTGCCAATGCCCTCGGTGCCAATTGTATCGGTATTGATATCAGTAAAGAAAAACTTGCCTTTGCAGAGTCAATCGGCGCTGTCGCCACGGTAAATGCAAATGAAACCGGGAATGTTGTGGAGGTGATTATGGATATCAGTAAGGGCGGGGTGCATGTATCCGTTGATGCACTCGGCAGTCCGGAGACCTGTTTCAACTCGGTGGCAAATCTACGGAAACGGGGCAAACATGTGCAGGTAGGCCTTATGGTGGCGGAACAAAGCAGGCCTGCCGTACCTATGGATAAAGTAGTCGCCCATGAGCTTGAAATCCTCGGCAGTCACGGGATACAGGCTTGGAAGTACGGTGATCTGCTCGAAATGATTGCCGCGGGTAAATTACACCCTGAACAGCTTATTGGAAAAACAATTACGCTTGAGGAATCGGTTACAGCACTCCCGGATATGAAAAATTTTACCGGTATTGGTATTACTGTAATAGATAGGTTTTAGTTAGTGACTGTCCGAAAACTACATTCCCGTCGTCATTCTGACATGTTATTGGCCGGGTTCATTTCAATTCACCAAGTCCCACCAAAGGCATGCGGGAATGACATTTGCGGACAAACACCAGGTATCGAACAAGTAATAATTAACCGGATCGTTCTATTCACAAACATATATATTCGGGAGGACATTTCTGGTAATGACTAATGTACGGTCCTTTATACAATGCCTTGCAGTTCTTTTACTTATTACTACTACCGGTTACTCTTTCACCGAAGCCGCGGATTTAGTAGTACACACGGTATACGATAAAGACCAGTACACTGCGGGTGATACGATTATTGTGGCGATGCATATCACGGTCCCGCAAGGATTTCATCTCTATGGCAATCCGCTTGGTCCGGGGATTGGCAAACCATTATCTGTTAAAGTCGGCATGCAAAACGGTGTAACCTGGATACGGGTACACAAGCAGGCTGCCGGTAAATATCATCCGCCCATAGGGGAGTGGGTATGGGCCTATGAAAAAGAGGCCATACTTTTCATTACCGGTGTTATTGCCGGTAATGCTGCCGGTCGTATTGTCGATACGATAGTTATTGACGGGCTCATATGTGAAAAATCCTGTATTCCGGTAACGAAGCCGGTGAATATTACCGTGGATATTGCTCCGGAGACCAGTAGTATCAAGTCCTTTGCTTACAACAGGGTGATGCGCAAAGAGTATTTCCTTGCCGAAGAAATGCCCCTTGACAAAAAGGTCCCTCCGCTGCAGATTGCGGTTGATGCCGGGAATAATCCTCTTAACCTTAACACCATTGATCTGAATAAAAAGGAAGAGCTGATTCACAAATGGGAGTATACGCCGCAGGAGAGCAAGGTCGAATACAATATTCTGTTAGCTATTATCCTGGCATTTCTGGCGGGAATTATCCTGAATATCATGCCCTGTGTACTGCCGGTGCTCGGTATAAAAATACTCTCTTTTTCTCAGGGAGCGGGAAGCAGCAGGCGGGTCGCGGTGACCCGGAGCCTGGTGTTTGCCGCTGGTATGGTCCTGGTATTTCTCGTTCTGGCGTCCTTTGCCGCTTTTGCCGGTCTGTCATGGGGGGAGCAGTTTCAGAATCCGACAATGCTGGTTGCTATCGTTGGAATCATTTTTATCTTTGCACTTGGCATGTTTGATGTCTTTATGATTCTGGTGCCGACCGGGGTTACCGAGCTTGAGCGGAAGAGTACCACCGGGAAACGGTATCTTGATGATTTTGTCAAGGGAATGTTTACCACCATACTCGCAACACCATGCAGCGGCCCGCTTCTCGGCGCAACACTTGCATGGACCCTTATGCAGAAACCGGTGGTTATTTATGCCGTATTTGCATCAATTGGGCTTGGCATGGCATCGCCCTATGTCCTTTTCTCGGCATCAAAGCGGCTGCTGAAGATAATTCCGAAACCCGGTACCTGGATGGAGGATTTCAAGCATCTTATGGGATTTCTGCTCCTGGGATTCGCCGTGTATCTGATGATCGGCCTCCCGAAAGATATGATAATACCGACTGTCGGTCTTTGCTTGGTCCTCGCCTTTGCCGTCATGGTGTATACCCGATTTGCTCCCTTCGGCTCATCATTGATGCGTAAGATAATTGTCGGCTGCTGTGCCGTTGCTGTGGCGGTTGCCGGATGGCAGGCCAATTTTACGGCGCTCTATAATCTCATTTCTGAGGAAGCTGCGATTGCAGCCGAGAAAGCAAGCGGCACGTGGGAGCCCTTTACTGTTCGAAAGCTTACCAAAGCCCATGCCGAAGGGAGACATGTTATAGTAGATTTTACCGCCAACTGGTGCATGAACTGCCAGTTTAACAAGGTGACGGTTTATCACAGCAGCGAAGTCATGAACCTTATACGACAGAAAAACGTTCTCGCATTAAAAGCTGATTTAACACAGGAGAATCCTGCCGCGGAATCACTGCTGCATCACCTCGGCTCCCGCAGTGTGCCTTTCCTTGCGGTATTCCCCGGTGACGAACCCTACAATCCGGTTATCATGCGGGATATTGTACGGAAAAAGAGCCTGGTTCGGGTATTGAAGGGGTTGACGCAGCGAGAGTAATGTTGTGAGAAGAAGTGATAGTGGATGTTTGATATTAGATATCGGATAATAGAAATTTGATATTTATTCTTGGATATATGTTCAATTGCCCTGACCCTTCCTTTTCGTTGAATGATTCCGGCTACTGTCGAATGCCGGATGGTAAATGTCTGTCAGTACAGGTGTTGCCAGTTGTTGATTGGCATTGATTGGTGATATTACCACAGAAATTCCTCAACATCGGAATCGGAGATATTCTCGGGATCAACCTTTTTATCGTATGGTTTTCGAGGAGGCGTGCGCGTTGTATTGTTATTCTCATTCCGTATTGTATCGATGTCCACTTCATCCACGGTAGAACGCCCATTATCGGTGGTGACATCCTCTATATCGACTTCTTCGACACAGCCCACTATTTCTTCGTTACTCCGGTCTTCGAGGTACTGGGTATGTGATCGGTCGGAAAGATACTGTTTGTCCCGCTTGTCTGCAAGTGCCCTGCCCTTTTTGCTGCGCTTGCTGTCAAGGGACGGATGACCGTTACCGTCGATTGCTTCACGGGCAGGACTCCCAAGACCTTTAGCCTTGCCATAGGCCATTAAGGTCTCTGCATCAAGGTGTACGTGTTTATGTTCATGTACGGTGCGTTTGTCTATGGTACGTTGATCTATGGTTCGCTGATCATAGGTCTGCTGATTGAATGTTTGATTGATAATCACCTGCTGCGGTGGCGGCTGTTGCACCTGGGCAGGGGAGATGCGGGCCAGTTTCTCCTCTATTGTCATCCATTCTCCCTGATATTCCACCAGTCCCTGCTCTATTTTTTCCCTTCGCTTCTTCTCAATGCCGGCCTTCTTTGCAATGGGCATCCACTGATTTCGGTATAACACCTCTCCGTGGATTATCCTGGCTCTGTCCTCCTTTATCATTATTTCTCCTCCTGCAGCCTTTTCGCAAAATCTCCCAGATTGACATCATTGGGACTGACTATTTTCCACTTCTTAAATTCAGCCGCGGCGCGGGCTTTTTCACCGTGCTTCAGAAACAGCTGCGCAAGGGACTGATAGGCGAGGGCATTGGTCTCATCTTCCTTCTGTGCCTGCTCGTATTTAAGCTGCGCATTATTTACATTTCCCATCTGCTCGCTCATCATACCCTGTAATATCAGTTCCTGAGAAAGCTGACGTTTCTGCATCTTCCATCCAAAATAGCCGATATACCCGGTTCCGACTATAAGGAGCAGGGTCAGGAAAAAGGAGAATACAGCAAGGCCCACTGCGCCGCTGCCGGATCGCACGGGTTGTATTTCAGGATCCTTTGGATTACCCTTTAGCCGCTGGATCCTTTCAAGGTGCACCTGTGCATACTCTTTTTCATCCGAGTATGGGTAGCGTTCAATAATCTCATGGTATAATTCTTCCGCCGATTCCCAGTCACCGTTGCGGTAATCGAGATCGTACGCCCGCTGATACAGCTCTATTGCCGACGCCATAGTCCCTCCTGCATTTAAAACAGTGTTTCTGCCATACCTTGAATATACTATACGGTTGGTATAGCACTGGTAATTGTAATATGTTTGAGATCGTTTTTCATTAAAAATTTGGTGGCGTAGAATTTGGGAGACCTACACGATATTTACCATTTCTTCATGGT
>CAZIYW010000191.1:0-6043 GCA_964543525.1 uncultured Fibrobacterota bacterium
GGCTCGCTGAGTTCTGGGTGCTGGTAGATAATATTGCTTCAAATAACAGCAACCAGTATATAAAAATGTACTGGGGTAATCCTGAATCGGCGGATTCGTCACAACCCGATGAAGTGTTTAAAACAAGCAATAATTTCACGGCTGTATGGCATTTAAACGAGGACCCCACCGGAGGAAACGGATGTATTAAAGACAGAACGGTAAACGCTAATCATGGTACACCCGGCGGCAATATGACCGCTGATGACCTTGTGAATGGTATGGTGGGCAAGGGACTCGATTTTGATTCCGCCGATAGCGATCGCCTGTATTGTGGCAGCGACGCTAGTCTGGATGATTTGAGTAGTCTTACCATATCGGCATGGATTTACCCGGATGGTTGGGGTGGTATTGCACCTAATTATTACGGACGTATTATCGATAAAAGCGATGCCGGTATTGGACTTGCTTTCTTTTTGTCCAATACTGAAATGGGCGGATATAAAACAGTCAGCTTTATGCGTGATCGTGATGGTGACTCAACGGATATCAGACCGTCGGAAAATAGTTTTGATATCAATCGGTGGACATACCTTGTAATAACGATGAATGGAACCACCGAATCAAAAATGTATTTTAACGGTGAGGAAGTGAGTAGTTATTTAAAGCAATCTTTCGGTTCCGGTTCTCTTATTAGTGAAGCACATCGTCCTTTGTACATAGGAAACAGATATAACACATCTAATTCTACCTACGATCGTCCATTTGAAGGTGTGATTGATGAGCTTCGTATCTCCAACACTGCACGCACGGATGACTGGGTTAAGCTCAATTATCTGACCCAGAGAAGTAATCAAACAGTCGTTACCGTTAATGAACCGGAGATGGCTTATATCACCACTCAGCCGCAGTCCGTTAATGTAGGCATAGGCGAATCGGCTTCGTTTACAGTTGCTGCAACCGGAACGCCGACCATTTCCTATAAATGGCAGAAACAGAGTAATGGAACTTGGGCTGATATCAGCGGAGCAACCTCTGCAACCTATACTATAGATTCTGTCATCTTTGCCGATACCGGTAATTATCGCGCTATTGCTTCAAACACTTTTGGAGCCGACACATCAAAGAGCGCGTATCTTTTTGTAAGCTCGCATGCGCCGCATATAACTGTCCATCCGCAATCCGATACGCTGCATGTCGGTGAATCAGGTTCCCTCTGGGTGGCTGCAACCGGTGATCCGGCTCCTCAATATCAATGGCTCAAGGATGGTGCCCTGCTGTCCGGGGCAACAGATTCCGTATATACAATTACCTATGCCTCTTTTACTCATGACGGCGTTTACCGTGCGATAGCCTATAGTGCTCTCGGATCTGATACCTCAGATGAGGCGTCTCTGCTTATTTACGATTCAACTACAATAATTATCGAGCATGCAAAATCAGATACGGTACTTGCGGGTCAGGAAGCAATGTTTTTCATTAAGGCGGTAGGAGCGAATCTAGCGTATCAGTGGCAGGAAAATTCAGGTAGCTGGCAGGATATCTCAGGGGAAACGGATGATACTCTGACGCTTACTGCGCAGGCTGAAATGGACAGCAATTATTACCGTTGTATTGTTACCACCGGTCCTGTCAAGGATACCAGTAATGACAACGGTGTTGATCATGCGAGACTGGTTATAGCCGCCATTCCTTCGATTACCAGCAGCTTTCCGGCTGATACCGCTGTGGGAGTCAACGGTGATATGACTTTTACTGCAGCGGCTACAGCTAAACCACCTGCGCAATATTACTGGTACATGAAACCAACACCAACCGCAGACAGTGTGCAGGTCGGTACGGGAGCCACTCTTACGCTTAACGATGTAACAAAGGCTGACAGGGGAACATATTTCTTTGCTGCCGACAACGGATACGGTCGGACCATGAGCAGTAAAGTGACACTGCATGTGGTTGACAATGTGGCTATAGCGATAAACCTGCCTGAAAAGCACTATGTAATCAACGGCGGCGAAGCCGTGTTCAGTCCGGAATTCTCCGGTGAAGGAACCATTAACTATCAATGGTATGAAAACGGCTCGACTATCAGCGGTGCTACCGGCGGTAGTTACAGTATCAACCCTGTCGATTCCGCAATACACCATGGCAAGGCCTATGCATGCGTAGCTACCAATACCTATCTGAGTATTCCTATCAGCACGGTATCCACACGTGCCTGTACCCTGACCGTCAGCCGGTACTACAATCCGTTCAAGGTGAAAGCGGAGCGGATTGACATACACAATACCACTCAGGTGCGTATGAAACTGTGGAGCGATGTGGACTTGTCCAATTTTCCGTCCACTCAGACGCTGTTACCCTGGGCCGATTCACTGTGGGTGTTGTATACCTCAAGAGGATTCCCCGGCGGACCGCAGCAGCCCAATGTGACAAAAGCGATGTATTCCATCGACGAGATAAAGCAGGCTGCGGATACTGTGGTAAAAACACTGGATGTGGCCCGGTTGAAACCGGGCGGTATGGAACCTTTCCCTCATGATTCATCCTACTGGTTTAATTTCTCGGTTCGTTGGCATGATCCGGTATTGAGTATCGATACGCTGCTGTATCCATTGACAGAGGCAAATAAGGTATTCATGATGGATACCCTGGCCCCGCTCAATCCACTTGTTGTGCATGGCCAGTTTTTTAGAACGGATACGATAAAGTTAATTATCGACAGCATTCAGAAGCTTGATGCGGATTCGCACAGTGTCGTTGTTCTGCGGTGCAGTGATTATCCCGACTTCAGCTCATTGCTGTTTAATGATACCCTGTCCGTTGCCTCATTAATCACCGGCGGCAATACCTATACCGTGATTCATACGGACACCGCTCATACCTATCCGTTGAAAACCGGGACAGGTATCGATACGGTGTTTTGTAAATGGTATATCGTCGGAATTAGCGGCGCGGAAGGTGTGGAGGCCGATACGAGTTTCTCTATAGGCTGGCCCCGGCCTGTGTATAACGGAAGGCTTACCGCAGACAGTACCAATCTGGGCGGGCAGATATATATTGCCTGGGACACGCCGGGAAGTGCTGTTGACAGTATAAAAGTCTGGTGGGATACCGATACCATACCCCTTGATTTCGAATTTTCACTGCCGCAGTCACAGTCAAAGACAATTACACCAACAGCAACCAGTGATACCATTCAAAACCTCGATAACGAAACAGCCTATTGTGTCGGATTACAGATATTCCGTGAACGGATGTGGTCGATGGTGACTGAAAAATCACGCGACTGGGCAAAAACAGCCCTGGGTGATACATCCCAGGTACCTAATATCGTTTCCATTGACAGCAGCTGGTTCAATGATACTACTAATGAGATCATTGTCGCCTGGCATATCGATACTCTGGAAGCTCCCGGAGGGAGGACCTATCAGGCAGGGTATGTCAAGGGTTTTGATTCCGCTGCTGTTGTAGATACGTCGCAGTCTGTGAAGGACTGGAGGGATGTCACCGAGAAGGTTAACCGGACGGTAATTCCTCTGTTCGATGATATCGTTTTTGATACCATCTATACCGTCGGTATATGGCTTCGCGGCTTTAAAACGGATCTGGGCGCCGGAAAGAAATCACCACCGACCGACAGCAGTATCGCCACCGTATATATACCTTCATTTACCTGGGAGATAATAACGGTCTTTCCGGATACACTGGATACGGTTTTTGCCGCCGGTAAAAAGATAGTATTCACCAAGCTGGTGACCAACGAATATACCGATACGGTGTTCTCCTTTACCAATTACAATTTACCGGAAGGGTTCGTACAGGTCGGCGGCACCTATTTCAACTTCAGCAATGACCCGGTAGAACTACCGCCCATGATTGTGGGTATGCGTTATGATTCCCTTCCAGCCGGAGTTACAGAGAATGATCTGAAACTGTACCAGTATAAAAACAATAATGTCCATGTCCGGCACAATTCATGGGTGAGTGACAGTGCCGTGTGGGATACCGTTTACAAGGAAGATCTGCATTTTCCGTTTATGGTGCTGGCGGATACTCTCGCCCCAACTATAAGCATTGTCAAACAGTATAATGATACCCTCGAGCCCGGCGGCTCCAATGAACCTACCTTTTTTGGCATTTCTGACAATTGTGCAAACGTCTTCTGGCAGTTCATGTACAATTCGGGACAACTTGCCTATCAAATCAGCGATACCGGTACCCTGAACAGCCCGGTGGATACCTCCCTGAAATCGTTTATCGAAAATACACCGGCGATAGTAAATAAGATATTTGGCGTAAGGGCCCAGATTGTTGCCACGGACGCCATTCGAAATGATACTGTTAATGTGTCAAGGTGTGTACGCTCCGATACTACCGAAATCATAAGTGCCACTGCGATGGAGTGGCTGCCGCTCCGTACTCCCGTACACCTTTGTGAGCCGGATATACAAACGATCCTGACCAATTCCATTACTTCTCCAGAGAAATGGAAATATGATACCTATGAATATCGTATTTATCGCTGGGATGATACTACTGGCAACGGTACGAACAACTGGATCGAGTATTCAGATGCGGCAAAAGATCTGTTTTCTCTCGTACCGGGCCGCCTTGTCTGGTTTAAATGCGCTGAAAACCATTCAATTTCCTTCGGTGAAGGTGTAACCCCCTCACTGAAAAAAACGTATGAGATCACTCTCAAACCGAAAAACTGGACCGACATTACCATGCCGTTTCAGTTTCAGATTATGCTTCGCGATGTACTTGAGACGACCGGTGAGTTGCAGAGCGAGGACCTTGAAATATATCACTGGCTGAAATATGGCGCCATATATGATGCAGATCAGGTGTTCATCGGTCCGGTTGATACTCTGGTAAATGTAAAAGATACGTTGACCACCGGTCAGAAATATGATGCCTACACCATATATAATCGTAACAATTCACCCATTACACTTCGAATACCGCCCATCTGTCTGGGCTTGTCAAAGTATGCAAATACCGGTAAACGGGAGTATATCAGCTCTGAACATGCCTGGAATATCAGTTTCAGGTGGCGGAATACCGCCAGTGAGAGCGGACGATTCAGGCGTATACGCTGCGGCTACAGGAAAAGTGATTCAAAGGAACACCAGTTCGGTTTCCTCCCGCCGAGTATGCGGAAGATACAGGTGGGGATTGTTGATACCGGTAGAAATTGTCTCTGCGGCTGGTCCCTGCAGCCAAGCATCAGAAAGGGCGGTATCTCATTCGAGGTATGCTTTGTAAATGGTGAGAGTAAAGAGACAGCGATAGAGTATTATCTGGACAATCCCGGGGTTTTGCCTAAAGGATTTACAGCAAAGATGTTTAATCCCCGGACGCAGCAATATGAAGAGTGTACTGCCGAGAATATACTAAAAATATCGATACCTGCCGACACCAGGGTTAACCGGGTTATCGTTGTCGGTACGGATGAGTATATGAAATCATTGATTGTCGGATACCTTCCCATGAAACTGGTGAAAGCATATCCAAATCCGTTTAACAACCGGATTAAAATACATTACCGTATTCCCCTTAATATTATCGAAGTGCATTTTGCCCTGTATAACCTTCGCGGTCAACAGATATGGAGAGAAATCGAGCGAAAGCGGGTAACTCCCGGATATCACACTCTGTTTTTTAATACCAAATCAACTATGACAACCGGCGTGCTGCCTGCGGGTGTATATATCATGCGAATGACGGCAAAGAATAAGGACGGTAAGATTGTATACGGCGGAAAAAAGCGATTGACGTGTATTAAATAGTGATTGTTGTTTGCAATTTCTGCACCGGGTTCTCTTTATTAAGACATTATAATTAAAGAGCTTATGGAAAGCATTAATAAAAATATGGATTGAATTTCTTTTATGTTTTAAAAACCCCTCCCCCCTGCAGAAAAAAGAAGAAAAAAAATTAAGAAAGGTGATTGATTGTGACGTGCGTCACTGACAGGAATGATGAAATGTATTATTTCTATATGGATTGTAACTACTCACCCCATTGGTAGCCAAAATATTCATAGCATTTTCTTTGTTGG
>CAZIYW010000192.1:0-5987 GCA_964543525.1 uncultured Fibrobacterota bacterium
CACTTGAACCTCAACTGGAAGTGGAAGGTTAAAACGGCCTGTAGTATTAAGGAATTTAAGTAAGGAACAATATAATCTGGATAATGTTTTTAGAGAATGGTTAATTGTATTTCATATATCGCAGGAATTATGATATTAATATTATTGTGTTTATTGTACTCCTTGTATTCATTCAATGCATTTGTATTTTTATGATTTATATGCATACACAAATTTTCCTAATGTGTTACATTTGATATATCGCGTTGTCCTTTTTCCCTTCGATGATTCGTAAAATAATTCTCTTACAGCGTTCATGATGGATATTTGTTATCACCGTTTGTTTGCTTTCGATTTTGTAAATTTTACCGATAAAAACACCTGAAGTAGAGAAATGAAATTTTCCGTAATTTTTTCAAAATTTATTGTAAAATCAAGTAATCCGTCGTATCGTAGATAGTGTGCCCTTAGAATTAATGAACACGTACAAGAACTCCGTGGAAAATTTATTTGACTTCGATATTATTAAAAATGTAAATTATCACATATTGGTATTTATATTATACTTTGTCAAATGTTGACAGTACTTTTCTAACAATACCGTCCCGGATCTGGGACGGTAAGTCTCAGATCCGGGACGGTTGCAGAGGAACAAGTGCCTAATATTTAACGGAATCGCTGTTTTTAAGTTGGCATGATAAATGCTGTCACTAATTATTCACGTAGAAAATTATATGAAAATTAACTTACTTAGAATTTAAGGAGGGAATATAAAGGGGAGGCGGCAGCCCTGTGAGAGACATGCCGGTACTCCCGTTCAGGCACACATCTGATATGACATGAACCTTATATGCATCAATTATGCAATCCTGTAAAAAGGATGTCAAGGAAAAATTATCACACGCCCTACGAGATTGCATTCGCTTTTTAACGCCTTTCGTATAACCCTCATTGTGCATTCTTTATTAGACCTTCTTTAAAGCTTATAGACGGGTAACGGCTACTTTTACGGAAGTATTTAAAGTAGTACGGTTAAAGCATGTGTTTATTGAATATAAACTCATTGAGCCAATCTATATTGGCAAAGTGAGTATGTATGGTATATCGGAAATTGTAAGAATAATACGCCTAACAAAAGAGGTACTTATGGTTGATCCGTATGTTCGAAAGTCATTTAAAGTATTTGCTATTTCCTGTCTTATCATCCTCGGTGTAACTGAAGCTTTTGCGGGTGGATTTTCAGATTCACACAGTGACGGTTCACTTTCCGGCTGGACGATACACGGTTATCGTAACTGGTATGAATCCGGAGGATATGCCACCCCTGCAAACAGCAGCAATTACAGCGGCTTTTTAATCAATAATTACAGTTGTACCAATGATGGTGTTGTGGAAGTATCTATAACCGCAAACCAGTGGAATGGGCATGCCGGTGGTGTCGTATTCAGATGGACATCCACTTCTTCTTATTATTATGCAGTAGTATTGCCCGGCAATTCCACCAGCAATGCTCTAAAATTCTGTAAGAACTCAATGAACTATGATTATGGAACCGTCGTGAAAGAGAATTTTACCGTTGGAACAACGTTTACACTGAAAATTGAACTCGATGGTGGAACCTTTACTTTTTATATCAATGATACCTATATGGGTGAAGTATACGACAGCGATCACCCATCAGGAAAAGTCGGTTATGGGTATAGTGCCGTATTTTCCGATTATATTGATTACAGCTCTATTGTCTGGACCGATGTGGTCGGCAATAATGCTCCTTCGAATATTTTCCTTTCTAAGTCGTCGGTAAATGAAGATGAACCGTCGGGTACTGTTGTTGGACTGCTGTCCACAGAAGACCTTGACGGAAATGATTCACATACGTATACCCTGGTAACCGGCACAGGTGATGACAACAACAGCAGCTTTTCTATCTCGGAAGATACGCTCAAAACTGCGGAAGTGTTTGATTATGATTTGCAGGATTCTCTGTTTATTCGAGTAAGAACAACCGATGACGGTGTTGGTAATCTATGGTATGAGAAACAATTCGTTATCACGGTAATTGAAGTGGAGGATTTGGCTCAATGGTCTTGTACGCAACGGGTTTCATTCAACACGACCGATTCGGGAGCGGGGATACCCTCAAGTATCGATAATTTTCCGGTTTTGATTGAGCTTGACGGCACTGATTTCAATTTTAATCAGGCACATGACAGCGGGCAGGATATTCGTTTTACCGATGCCGACGGAACACCTTTACCCTATGAGATTGAGATATGGGATAAAGCCGGTGAATATGCAGCCATATGGGTTCTTGTCCCGAGCATAGACGGAAACAGCAACCAGGATTTTATCACCATGTATGCGGGAAACAGTTTTGTTGACGGTAAATCAGATGCCGGTGCGGTATTTAATTCCGCGAACGGATTTGTCGGTGTATGGCATTTAGGGGAAGAGGCTGCGGGCACCGGAACCACAGGAGTTTACAAAGATGCGGTTCCGCCAAATTATAACGGTACAGATTATATCACTGCCACCGGAAAGTCTGGAGTTTCAGGATACGGTCAGGAGTTTGACGGATACCTCGATTACATCGATGTGCCGGGATTATCAGGCAGCGATCTGGATTCCCTGACGCTTTCGGTATGGGTAAAACCCGACAATCAGTCTTCATGGGCCGATATGATCAGCAAAGAGGATAATAATTACTATAACGGCGGTTACGGATTACGGCGCACCGATACGGATCGGTTTGATTTTGTCATCCAGGCCAACGGGAAGCAGACGATTAACGGATCCGCTTCTTCGTTCATTGACAACGGGACTACGTGGTATTATGTCACCGGCACTTATGACGGTGAAACAATGCGTCTCTATGTTGACGGATCTGAAAAGTTATACTCCACCGGGCCCTCGGGACCGGTTACCGGAACATCGGCACATCTGAACATAGGAAGACGGGTTACTTACTCCAACAGGGAGATTAACGGGTGTCTTGATGAAGTACGTATTTCGAAGGTTGCCAGGAGTGCAGACTGGGTAAAACTCTGTTATGAGAATCAGCGGGCAAACTCGAATTTTATTTCTTTCGAAGATCAGGAGGTTGTTCCGGTTGTATCGGTGAATTCACTGGCATCTTCTTTAAAAGAAGAGGGTAACGCCACAGACATGTTTACCATTAGCGCTACCGTGAGTGTTCCTCAGCCCACGCCGATGTATATATCTGTTGCGTGCACTCTATCCGGAACTGCGGATAACGGGATTGACTACGATTATATAAACACGCCGATTACCGTTACCATACCGACCGACAGTACGTATGGAGAGACAAACATTACCGTCGTGCCAATTGATGACGGGGATGACGAAGGCAATGAGACGATAACGATTACACTGCTTTCCGACACACTTTATCTTGTGGGACAGCCGGACAGTGCAACGGTGTATCTATCCGACAGCGATGCGGTCATTCCGCCGGACATTATTGTGCATCCGCAGTCACGGGAGTTGTTTGCCGGTGATATTACCGATTTTTCCATTGAGGCAACGGGAACGGAGCCTATTGACTACCAGTGGCGGAAAAAAGGCATTCCAATTTCAGGAGCCACGGCAGCATCCTATACCACACCGCCGGTTACCTTGAGTGACGACAGCGCCACCTTTGATTGTATCGCCTCAAATACCGAAGGGGCCGATACCAGTAATCCCGCAATGATAACAGTAACGGAGCGTCCGGAAGCGGCTCGGGTCTATCGCCATCCTTTTTCTGCAACGGCGGTTATCGGTGATACGGTGAAATTTTCCATTGAAGCCACCGGCGAACCACCCTTGTACTATCAGTGGCATACCGATACCGGCGCTATTGCCGGTGCGGACAGCACCGTTCTGAGAGTCGGTCCCGTTACCTTGCAGGATGACGGCAGGAATTTTCACTGTGTTGTCACCAATGCGGTCAATTCGGCAACGAGTCGATCCGCGTTGCTGACCGTTACCAAGCCGTCAAGCCAGAAAATAGTGGTATCCGGTGAATTGTATGAAGCCGACGGCACCCCTGTGGGATTTGCCGACGCCCGTCTTATGGATTTTGTCGTGCGTCTCTATCCTTCATCAACAAGCGATTCGGTTGTTTATACGGAAACGTTTCTTGTTGACAACAGCCAGGCTGTTGCCGTAACCGACGGCAAATTTATTATACGACTTGGTGAAGGTGCGACCGCCGACGATCTGCAGGAGGTAGTGCGTACCTTTCCGAACCTGTTCGTCCTGTTTACCGTTACCAGGCCGGGTGGTAATCCCGAGGTTCTGGAACCGCGTACACCATTGACGGCTTCGCCATTTGCTCTATCGGGCATGCCTGAACTGTTGAAAGGTGAGGTCGATCCGGCCGCGGCGGGTATAGAGGCGCCCATCGGTACACATTTTGTTAATACGTTAAACGGAAACACCTATATAAAAACGCACAACAGCTGGGCAATTTTAAACGAATAAAAAACACTCTTTAGGGTGTTGACTCATAGTTCATTAAATCGGATAGTGTTTTAAAACGTGATACGAAAGACGGGAATTATATGATGCGATCGCTATTTATTCTGATGCTTGTCTCCGGCGTGTTTGCCGGTCCGGAGGTGGAGTTTGTTACCATAGGTGATGAAAGCAGTTATGAAGGATTTTCATTCCTCGGCGACACCGGTGTTGAGATGCGTGGAAAAAGCAGCGGTATCGGAAGAAAAGAAGATAATTGTCTATTCGCCTGCAAAAAAGTAATCGGTGCTTTTGATATTACAGTGGAAGCCCTTTCCATTTTGGATACAGATACGGCAACTGATGCAGGAATTATGGTCAGATCGGAAACTGGGGCTGATGCACAATCAGTTTCGTTAGTCGCTTCTCAGCAACGGGGACTCTATATTCAATATCGTGTTACCAAGGGTGAATTTGCTGCACAATATACAGTAAGCACCAATATGCCTTCCTGCCTGCGATTAATGCGATCCGGAAACCGGTACAGTTTTTATTACAAATATCCGGGTGACACCAGTTATATAAAGGTACCATTCAGCTATATACTGAGCCAGCCGCCATTAGTCTACGCCGGTGTATTTCAGACATCCAACGATTCCTCTATACCGGGAACAGTTGCTTTTAACAGGATTTATGGATTAACGGAAGATACTATTCCCGATGATTCCACCGACTGTAATCCGGCAGCCTGGAATTTCAATCAGCCTTTTGATCTTGCAACGGAGGGCTTTACTCATAACGGATACTGGGTCCTTGATACTGCCGGATATGTTAAAACAACTACCCCCGGCGGATGGGATTCCTGTTCCATTCTGTTTTCACCTCCGTTAATTGCCGGACGGTATCACAATCCTGTTGTTTTTTACTGGGATATATTTCTCAGTGATGTAAATTGCGGCGGAACGACAGAAAACATTAAAAAGTACATGCTGTTCGGCACGCAGGAGCTGACTGTCGGTGCACTTACGAATATTGACGGAACAATAATCGGTTCCAGCGGACCTGTCGATATCGGCAGTGATGTCATTACTTTTAAGGCTGATATTATTTCGCAGGATGATATTCTTCTCCGTCACGATGCCTGGATATACGGTGACGTCACCGCAGGCGGTCTTGTACAGATGGAGAGTAACGTGCAGGTGTATGGTGATATAACAACAAACGCCACGGTAACTACACCGGTTGTTCCTGAAAAAACAGTACCGGTCGGCACACAGAATATTACCGTCTCGTCGGATCAGACCTATACGCTCGCGCCCGGCTATTACAATAATATTCACATTTATGACCGATCCCATGTCTATTTATCCTCAGGAGTATACAATTGCCGGTCATTTGTCACCGAAGCAAATGTCGCGCTCCGCTTTGATTTACAACAGGATGAGACGGTGGAAATAAATGTTCTGGAGGATTTTGAATATGGTGCTGAAACCCAGATGTTGTATGATAATGCAACAAATATTTATACCAATGACGGCGAGAGTGAAGTA
>CAZIYW010000193.1:0-5857 GCA_964543525.1 uncultured Fibrobacterota bacterium
CTGTTCTGCTTTATCTGGGTTTGTATACCCCTGCCGATTCCGTCAAACCAGGTTGTAGTAGTGATTGGCGTGATGTCGTTTGAGTCCTGATAACTGTATATTTTATGGTATGTCGGCTGTTTTATGGCGGTGTCCGGGGTGTATAATTTCCCTTTAATAAACATGTCATAGATGTCGACCTCTTCCAGGTATGCTTCGCAGGAATCAATCGGCACGTAGTCTATTTTAAAGCTCTCCGGTCCCGGTTCACGGGTGGATTCTTTTGATATTGACTTGCGTATTTTTATGCTGTTTTCCGTTATACCCATTATAATACTGCCGGTATCTGAGGCACGGTATATCCGTATATCACCGGCTGCCACATTAAAAGAGCCTTCAACCTCGTCAACATTGATCGTTGAGACAATATCGCCTTCAGGCGTAATTGCGAAATACGCGTCGCTGTTCTGTTTCTTAAACGCAAACGGCGTGGCCGTTGCATATAATACCGCCGGCAGCACGAGTAATGACATAATATGCGCATAACGCACACCTCTTTTACGGTTCTTCTTTTTTGTATACATGCGGAATCTCTCCGTACAATAATTGTACAACCAATTTATTTTCATGATATTTAACGATATCACACCATTGTTTCGTTATCTGTCTTGAGTAATGTAGTGAAGGTATATTTTAGCGCCGGGTTAATAACAATTCCTCCCGTTACTCCACTACTCCATTTCTCCACTTCCTACTCGTCAAACCCCCGGTGATGATACTCCTTTTTCCTCACGAGAATATTGCTTTCATTATGCCTCATCTTGTACCATTCGATCGGTCTGCGAAGGCCGTCGTATACTTTCCGTTTTCCAGGATTGTTGTTTGCATCAACAGTAACTATTTCCTGGTTCCACTGCGGGTGGTAATAAGTGGCGCTTGCCAGCGCGTCTTCCGGATAGAAACGGATATCGTCAACAAAAAATCTGGAAGGCGGCGGTGAGCCGACATACTGATTACCCACCCATATTTCAAGTTTCTGATAATCCCGGGGAACGGATTCCAGAGAAAACTGATTGGTTAAAAGTTGCCACTTGTCCGGCTTCAAAACGGTAAATGTAATGGAAAAATCAATTTTGTCGTCAGCTCGCCATGCAAGAACACCTAAGGTAACGGGACCGGTGTTGCCGTCTGGCTTCACCCATGCCGAAAAAACATAATCCTTGTTTCTGCTGAGATTACCAAAATCAAATTTTTTAGTTGGACCGTATGAGTTATCAACATAAACAGTGCGCAATCCAAAGTGCGGTTCATCGCTTAATTCGCAACTGCCGCCGAATCCCTTAGTCCATCCGTTCAGTTCATCAAAGGAAGTGTTGTACTGTCCATCCTTCATGTAATAATCACCGGTGAAAAAAGCGCATTCATTATAACCGGCATTAACAACATTGGCAATAACATTACCAAGATCATTTCTATAAATAATCGAATACGGCGTAATACCGTCAGGCTCTTTTGAATTCGGCTTTAAAAATTCCGTGAGCTGGCCGAACTTGTTATAATTAGTAAACGTAAGCTCCCTGACCCAGTTATTGTCAAGGTTTAACGGCGGATTTTCAAAATCAAAATTCTTTAAACTGTCAACCGGCCTGCCGGTGCTGTCGTAATCGATTTTCCACCGGTACAGCTCATACGGCGCCCATATGTTTTCTGTATTATTGTCATTCGTCCAGGTAACGACTTCGGCCGTTCGAATAAAATTACGGCCGATACCGCCCGTGTACCAGGTATTGTAAGGGCAGAATGACAGCATACTCTGAGAAGATTCTTCCAGAACAAGATTCATTGCAGGCTGGGTGAGCATGTTACGGGTGAGAAAATCGTTCCCGTACACTCCTAATTCATACGCATATACGGTAAAACCGGTTCTGATTTTATCCCTGCTGTTGTAGTTTCTCACTATCCTGGGAAGACCGTTCCTGTCTGGGTATTCGCAGGTGTCACCCGAAAAATCAAATGTCGTTTTCTTAGTAAGCATATCGGTCATTGTCTCGCTTTTAATCCTCCTGAACGAGTGAATATCTTCAGGCCAGGCTGGGTCTTTATATACACTGAACGTGTCTATATTCTGAGAAATCAATTGAAATGTTCCGTTTGTATACCTGAAGATGTCATCACGGTAGTTATATCCGTTCAGCCGGTAGTTATCGAGATTTTCGCTGAAAAATTCGTTGTGGAAATAAGAAACGGTTTTTCCCCATTTATTCCCCTCGACCAAGACAGCTACCTTTTCGTTTTTACAACTGTTTCTTTCAGTATCGAAATTCATGTTTACCGTATCGAAAGTAAACTGTGTTGTCAGGCCGGCGGGATTTATTCCGTCCTTGACTGTTTTTTGGGTTACGATATAACTGAAGAGCGGATTCGCCAGATCGTCGTTGTGGCGTTTGAATATGAACACCCGGTGTTCCGCACCCTGTTGCGAGTTGCTGCTGTAATTCGCCGATACAATATCGCCATAATTTGAGGCGTTAAGGCTTTTTGTACCAGCGAGTTCTTCGGTGTTCTGGTAATTTATATCAAATGAAGCGCCGTCCCATGAATAGCCCCTCACAATAGAAGTAAGCGCATCAGTACCGCTGAGCGCTACAAAATATTTATTACCGGGCACGGTATGTATAAGCCCTCCCATACCGACTCCGGTGTATTCTTCATTTCGCCACCGCCATTTCCACTGCCCGCCGGTCTCCTGTTCGTATTCCCATTTATAGACGTCTATTATTTCAGGATTTTCACAGCCATTATAATCAACGGTTCCTACGGTTGCTACTATTGAGTTTCCGCCAATGCTTATATTGATTCCTCTGTCTAAACCATCGATTCTTCTTCGTGTAATTTCCAATTTATCTTCCCAGGTGAATCCTTCCGTTGCATTACCTGTCATTTTACCTGTCCAGGTAAAGACATCAACATACGCTGGATAAAACCTGTGGTATGTAGCGCCTCTTGGCTGCTGATTATAGCCAATTACAGCAAAATTTTCACCGCACTTTATAAAGGCCCTTTCCACATTTTCACCGGTAACCTCGTCTCTAACGGGGCTCCCATCGTAATATGACTTAAAAAAAGTTCTCTGCCATTTAAAACCGTCCCAGTGGTATATGGAAACTTCCTGGTTTATATGAGTTTGGGAAAAGGACTCTTTATTCGCAACCATGAAAAAGTTCCTGCCGGCCGCTACATCAACGCCGCTGTCTCCAATGAACTTATGGTCAAAAGTGCATGCCCAATGTTCACCAAGATCCCCCTCACCGCAATTATAGTTGAATACTTTCACGTATTTTGGACGGATTACATTATCGCCGATATCATCATCAATAAGAACGATGAAATAATCATCCGTGCCTACAATCTTTTTAATCTTTGCGCCGTTTGCACTTGAAGTCACTTTTACTGGAATTGAAGCCTGCCATTGTCCATTCAACCTGTAATACACCCTGATATATTCAGGAGGTCCATTATCCGCAAATGAAAATGCAACAACAAAATAGTGGCTCCCGCAAAATGCCAAAGTATTGTCAAAATGGCCGCACCCTCCGGTACCGTCAGTAATATAGAATCCCCGAACCCACTTTTTATTTTCCGCATCCCAGTCGAAAACCCGCAAGTAATTGAAATTTACCGTATCGGAAGATGATTCCGCTCTCTGGGCAATAAAGAAATCCCTTCCTGCTATTGTATTGAGCCTTGTTTCGCCAAGACCGGCCCAGTCCTTCATTACGTAGTCGCTACCGCCGGCGTGTACTATTGCGTTCTCCCATTTCTTCCCGTTCCAAAGAATGCAGCTCAGGTGCTTATTCCACTTGTCAACACAATATACAATATATTCTATTCCTTCACGCGTTTTTCCCGACGTTGATGTCACATTATTGCGGGGAACGCTGGGGCCGGCAAAACCGAATATGCCGTATTCGTTGTCTGATTTCGCTGTCGCTTCAAGAAACATTATTTTTTTGCATGAATCTTCGGGAAGCTCTTTTCGCTCGTAATGAAACGCCGTTAATCCTCCCGACGATGATTTCAGCGTGTCAAGAGCGCCGTAATGGTACTCAGTGCTCTCATATCTGGTTGAATCGTCCGAAACATTATAAGTAAACCGCACATCATACACATTTTCCGCATCTTCTCTCTGCGGTATTGATTCCCCTTCCAGCGGTACTTTTATATATCGAATCTCCCTGAGCATCCTTTTGGTGTAATGACTTATACTGTCAACGGGGACTGAGCCGGTGTCATATGACAAATCAACCTTTTTCATGATACTGCCGTTGATATTATATACCTCTATTGAGTCAAGAAATTTTGTCTCATAAAGCTCCATGAATGCATCGCCGGTGTCTCCCTCTTCGTAAAACGTCTGCAGGTCAAGGTATTCGCTCTCGTACTTGTCGCCGGTGAAAAACTTCACTTTCTGTCCCTGCGGGTTTATTATTTCATTTATATACGATGCCTTGGTGTATTGTATGTGTGATTTCCACACCGGCCCGATTTTCGCGCTGACGCCCTCATTTTCCTGGGTGTAATAGAACCGTATTCTGTTACCAAACAAATCCTCGATCTGCGACAAGTCCCATCTGTATCCATACTCTTTCAAGTTGTTTGCATCACCGCTGAATCCGTTTCCAACGTATCCATACCGGTAGTGGTGTGAAGTGCCGGTAGGATCATAATTTGGTGAAAAGTCCCGTTCACCGTACCAGCAGAATGTTTTCCACGTAGCATTGCGGTTGTCCCCGGAACCATACTCTTCAAGATCTCCATACTTGTATTTTTTACCTGAGGTCGTAGTCACTTCCCATCCCGTTACTATCGAATCATCTATATCGGCATCATAATCAATTATTCTCCTGAATTTCAGAAATGGATTACTTTTTATATAAAAGGCATCGTCACCGTATATATCCGGAGTAGCATCGTACTTTTGGTACATTCGCTCTTTTTCACTCGTGGGGGAAATATATTCATACTCGTCGTCGTACATGAATATCGTGTTTTTATGGTATGATACTATTGAGCCGTAACCTAACCGCCAGCCCAAACCTACCCAGCTTGTCGGATTTATATCATTTCTGGAGCGTACATTGTTGTATACATTGCTCGAATAGTACAGGGTTACATCAATATCAAGACCGTTGCGTCCCGAAAGCGTGAACAGGTTTTGCGAATGGATCACATTACCCGAATAGAGGTCAATACCTTTCACCGGGTTGAGAAACTCGTTAAAAGGGTTAGAAGAATCGGCCGACGTCTCAAATGAATATACAAGAGACACGCACGCTATCAGGTTCAACAGTATCGTATTTATTCCGTTTTTCATACCTTCTCCATAACGATTATTTCACACGATATTAATTATCTAAAATTCATTATCCGCCATATAATTCACCATTTCAAAACAGCAACTATTAAACAACCACTACGCGCTGTCCATCATCTTTTTTTCTTTTGCCACCACCCGCTTTTTATTTTCATCACTTCAAGATTTTTTTCAGCTCATCAATTTCTTCGCGCTGCTTACGGAGCTCTTCATCCTGTTTCAGTATGTAAAGCTGCATTTCCTCCAGTTTGCGAAGCAGAATCATTGACATTTCAGAAAGATCAACTCCGTTTTCCTTCATAGCCGAGGCGGATGGCACGTCCGGAAGATGGCCTTCCTTTTTGATGTAATTTTTGACCTCTTCGAGAGAACGTAAATGGTAATCCCGATGGAAAACATAATCCGGTGCTTCTAATATCCAGTCACCTACCTTGAAACTTGTAGCGGTAATGCTGCCTTCCACATCAAGTTTTGTCGAAGGGTCGGATTTACCAATGCCGATTT
>CAZIYW010000194.1:0-5702 GCA_964543525.1 uncultured Fibrobacterota bacterium
TTATATAATCCCGGCCAGTACTGATTACCCGCATTATCTTTCACCAGCGTAATTCTTGATGCAATCGCCGCGAGTGCGGTGTCTATATTCTCCGGTTCTTTTTTCAGGTACGCCATGATATTCCACCCGGTTTCAAGGGCGATAACGGTAGCGCTTACATCAACCGGTATTCCCAGTATGGTGAGACTGTCCTGCGCGCCGGCAAAGAGCTGATATCCCTGGGTTACATCGATATCGCCAATATGGTTAACCAGGCCCGGCCAGCACTGATTCCCGCCGTTATCCTTGACAAGAACCAGACTGTCACACGGGCCGAACACTTCTTCGGCATCGGGTTCGAGCGGGGTACAATACAACGAAACAATATTCCGGCCATTTTCCACGGAAATCCTGCGGCGTGTGCAATAGTAAATAGTGTATCACATCCGTCAATCGGTTTGCCGTCTGCGGCGTCCTGAATACGTATCAGGCACCGTCGTCCATATACGGTATCCGGAATATCCCATGCATACTGCCCCGTATCGGGAACCGCCGGAACAATCTCCTTCCAGATACTGCCGCTGTCCAGAGAGTACTCTATCGTAACGGAATCGATTACACCGGTACTGTTCCAGGTAATGTCATATGAGGTACCGGTGAGCCAGATTTCACCGCCGTTGGGTTTCATCACCTTGATTGCATTTTACTCCCACGGCTCGGTAAGCCAGTTACCGTAATTCACCAGTCCGTATTTCGAATTGTCATACTTGTCATAAATTGCAGTAATATTCTTTGGATTGCCGCCACCGAGTATCTGAGCAGTCCCATCAGCTCCCCAGTAATTATACTTGGCGTCGGCATCCTCTGAAGCACGATAAATAAATGCACAGGCCGGCGCATCGTGGAAATTGTTGAAATGAGCGGTTAATGTCACGATCTCACCATCGCTCTCAGTGTTACTGGTTACCGTAACGTCAACGTTCTGCTTACTGGTTGAACTGGTATTTAAATCAGGGTCGTTGACTTCGACCCAGATCTGCTCACTCGACATATAGGACAGTTTTTCATTGCCCAGGCCGTCAGTCAGAAGGACTGAACCGTCAACAGCACCGAATACGTTCATATACATAATGCCGACAACAATTATAATGCGTATGGAACTCAAAAAACGGATGAAAATTCTGTGCATAGATACTCCTGAACAATGCCGTTAGTATTCAACTATTTTGCCCTAAACGAGAGGGTTGTTACTTTTTATGAATTATATGCAACAAGCGATATATGATGAACTCCATATATTTGCAAAAACTCTGCCATATAAAAATTACTCAAAACATCCGGATTTTAAGGGTGTTAATAATAAATAGTCCCGGATTAGAGACTGGAGTACCGATTCCGGGACGGTCAGGGATGTGTAAATTACGATTCTGATGAAGAGAGAAAACAGGGGTTAAAATATACTCTGCGGGAGATTTTTTCCTGAAATAGTGAGCAATACCATGCAGTAAATAACCGGATGCTTGAAAAGAGCAAAATCGTCTCCTCTGCACCGGAAACACACATCAGATGGAGTGCTCTTCATTCACTACCTGTTACCAATAAAAACTCTCCGCACAACTGCGTTATCATTTACCGATAATCTCACATAATACATACCCTTGCCAGGAAGCTCGTCGGTCAGCCCTGCAAAATAACTACCGGCCTGCATGTATTCATCTACCGGTACAGCCACACATCTCCCCTGCGTATTGAAAATCTCAATTGTTACATGACCGGAAAATGGAACGTAGAACCGTGTGGTAATATTATCCGAAACGGTACACATCAGGTTGAACCGTTCCTTTTTACCTTTACCGGCCACATTGATACCTGAAGGGTCCTTTAAAGTAATAGTGCCGGCCATGGTATCCGATAAAGAGCCGTCACCGGCAATAAAGAGTATCTCATTTATGCCAACAGTGCCTGTTCCCGTTGACCATACAAACTCTCCAGTGCTCGAATTCAGTGCGGCATTCACCGGAATGGTACCGCCCATTGCATAGGTTATCGGATCGTTGTCGGGATCAACCGCGTTGAGTGTAAAGGATAGCTCGTCGCCCCTGGTAACGGTTGTATCTATTATCTTCGTGAAGAACGGCGCCAAATTGACTTTCCAGAAATAACAGAACGGACCAGTGGAATCGCCCTCCCAGTAAAAAAGGTCTGCACCCACTTCATGCCCAGCCTCTTCAAAGGCCTGACACATCTCCATTGAGTCGTCCACAGCCTTTTGAATAAATTCCCTGAATACTGCGGTCGATTTATTGGTCATATCCGGAGCATCCTGCGCAGCATAGAAACAGGCACCTGCATTAATGATTGCCTCTTTTAACGGACTGTTGGCCGGTATATATGATTCACACAGTATTATTATTACATCCTTTAAACCCTCAGGGCCCATGGCATTAAAATCCGAGACAGTTAAAGTCGTTTTATCACCAAGGATTATACCGGTATTACCTGCCTGCCCCACCCGTCCCCATAGTCGCAGCTTCGGACATGATAAATACTTTAATATACTCGTCTTGGTTTCCATCATTGAATCAAGCATGACAGTATTTATACCCAGCCCGGAAAGATATTGACTGGTCCGGTTTATCGACAGGTACGCAGGACTAAGAGGCGGAGAAGAGGTGGATATTAATACTACAACATCTGTGTCTGGACAGGTGGCACATACAAAATCTTCTTCCGATTAATTATTGGCATACACCAAAACACCGTAAATCAAAAGAAATAATACAACCTTCATTTTTAAGAAGAATGGCATACGAATCCCCATTGTTTTCATGTCTTTCCCCCACCCTTCCTATAGTATGAATCATTATCACCCAATATATAAACTATATAAAATTTTTAATGAAGGTTTGAATAATAAGGTAAAAACAGGATAAAATAACCCCCTCATCCATCATATGCCAATCCCAATCAATTAACAGCAATGAACAAATACAATCAGCAGGTGCTATTTCTCCCACTCAACAATAAGCTCAGCCTCATCAATAAGCCAGTACCGCGTTGATGTATCACCGCCGAAATTCCCACCCAGGATTAAACCCTCATTCGATTTTCGACCACTGGTCCAGTCAGCGACCAGATCTTTTAGGGAAGTTCCGGTAATATCCTTCCAGCCATTTGAGGTCGCCCGCATAGAGCCCATCAATGAGCTCCATCCGCTGGTGGTGGAATAGGTTGAGTACCGGGCTGAAGAGCTGTACTGGCCTTTATTCTGCTCGTATAACCTCGCGGTTCTTCCTGCCGAATTATTATCAACATGAGAGACGTCAAACCGCGCGGTCACCCTTCGAATCTTTTTACCGTTTAATGAGGATACGGAGGCATACAGCAGTGTTTCATATGAATACATAGGCGAGGGTGAGCTGCCACGGGCACCGCCGCCGACCTTTCCGCCGGACATACCGGAGGAAGAATTTTTATCAAGAATACGCCGCGACAGTGAGAAGGTATCGGTAAAAATGGTCTGTTCTCCCACGTGTATTGTACGAATTGCCTCGCCGGTATTACCGTTGGAGTCAGTCACCTTATAGGTAATTTCGTAGGTACCGGGATCGGAGGTATTCACACTGCCAGAGGTATCAAGCTCATCCGTAAGATCGCCGTCATAATTGTCAACTGCCTCGGCCCCCCATTCGATATAATCGAATCCTTCAACGAGATTTACCGGATTAGGCCCGTTCATGGTAATTACCGGTGCAATAGTATCGGCAACTTCAACCTTTCGCTTTGCAGACGCTTCATTGCCTGCAGGATCTGAAACCGTATAGGTCACGGTATACTCACCCAGCGTATTAAGGTCTATATTGTCGTCAACCGTAAAATCATCAAATGATATGGTATCGTGATCGTCTTCATCCAGGGCAAATGCTCCAGGCTCGTTATAGGGTCCTTTATAATCAACCAGCATGGGATTATCACCCAGTAATACGATTTCCGGCGGTACCGTATCGACCTCACCCACCATCACAACACGCTTCTCTTCAGCCTTGTTGCCTTCAGCATCGGAAACCGTATACACCACTTTGTAAACGCCATTCTTGTCAACATCCACATCGTCATTATTAATTATAATCTTATCGGTCACATCACCATCCCTGTTGTCTTCGGCAGTAGCTCCCGGTTCGTTGTATTTCTCATGAAGATTAAGCTCCATCGGATTGTCACCCAGCAGGGTAATGACCGGAGGAAGGGTATCGATATCCACCTTAACCACCCGTTTGGCAATTGCCACATTCCCGGCTCTGTCCTCAACCGTATAATAAACTTTATATATACCGGGCACGTTTGTGTTTATTGCTTCAATAAACTTTTTTATTTTATCGGTAATATCTCCATCTTCATTGTCGGTTGCGGTAGCACCGGGGTCTTTAAAAGAATCACCCACAAACATATTCATAGGGTTGTCACCCTTCAGCTTGATTTTAGGCTTTTCAGTGTCATTGCCGTTGTTATCCTTTACCCGAACAGTTCGTTCCTTTTCTACTTTATTACCCGCCTTATCCTGAACAGAATAGGTAATTTTACTTTCGTTTTTCTCAGAGGTATTTACCTCGCCGTCTATTTCGATATCACCGCTGATATCGCCGTCAAAATTATCAACAGCCACAGCTCCCGGCTCTTCATACTTGTCACCTACATTACAGATGTACGGCACCGGACCGAGCAGGTACAGTTCAGGCGGCACCAAATCATCTTCAACAACCAGTACGGTAATAGTAACAATACCTGATGTATTACCGTCACTGTCAGTAACCTGTAAACAGATTGTATACACCCCGGGTTCTTCGGTAAATGAATCAAGGCTTACGGTATCACCATCCTCATTTTCGACCCATATCTTCACAGCATCCTTTAAATCATCAGGACTGTCAATGTCATCAAATACATCAAACACAACAGTGTAATCGTTATCAATAAGCACCGTATCAAGAGTGGCCTCAACTTCAATGTATGGATCGCTGTCATCATCCACATCGAAATCAAGCTGGGTGCAGACGAGTAAAAAACAACTGAGGATAAAACAGAAAGCACTACCAATATACTTCTTTGACGCAGTCATATTCTCCCCCCTCGGGATATGCGCGCGGAGATTTTTTTATTGGTAATAAACTGTCGTGCCCGTGCATAGGTACGGTCAATACACGTCACGAAAATTATTACTAAGTACCGGTATACACTCTCTTTTAAAAAAAGGACAAAGATGATCCTGGCGAATTATCCCTGTCCTCTCCCATTTTAAATGCCTTATTTTAATGTATCGTAAGGCTATCTACTACATAATTTAACATAATACGTATCAGAAAGCGGAAATTATTTAATGATATTCCTGATTTGCCGAAAAAAATGACCCTATAATTACTAAAAAGCCTGAGATTCAATGAGTTTCGTGAATAAAATGCCAAATAAACCGTAAGACCACAGTTGCTTCTTTACATTCATCGGCAAATTGTATTTTCTTCATACGAGAAGATTCTAACTTCATCTAACAAATACAAATTTTTTCATACTATGAAAAATCAATACATCCTCACACCCTTCTTTCTTGACAAACCTCTTAAAGGACTTAAAATCCGGGCAGAAAAAGGCTGGATACTGAACTCACCCAAAACGTCCGGCAATGATAGCCAGTCAAGAATGTCTGTTATTCACCGGGAACTTGCCCGGCA
>CAZIYW010000195.1:0-5551 GCA_964543525.1 uncultured Fibrobacterota bacterium
GTATCGGCAATCAGAATATTAATCATCTCCTCCATTGCTTGTTGAGGCGGTTCCCAGGCCTGACTGTTTGAAGCTCCGTGAAATAAAACCGCTCCTTTATTGGATTCTTTCAAAAACATTTCTGCAAAACAATACGGATGATTATTAAACTGCCCATTCAAACATGATACGGAAACAATAATGGGAAGTTTGTTGCCATTAGACAACTGAGAAATGTCGGTATTTCTAAAATTCGATGTACCCCATATCATATAGTTTCCGTGCCCCATATAGTTTATCCAGCCGCGTCCGGAGTTAATGGCTGATGAAAGATCGGATGCTTCCGCACCGGGATCATATATCTGATCCACTTCGGTATAATTGTAATTCAGTAACGAATCACGGAAAATATCCATATATTCCCAATCCTTGATTCCTTGAAAATTTTCATCCTCACTTCCAAGGCCGGTTGCCTTATGGTACCAGTCTGCCCCACTTTCAGGTTCTTTTTCGTAGGTTAATGTCTTATTAACCATGGTCTCTATATCTGAAGCGTTAGATGAGGAAAACCTTCCAATAAAAGCATCCGGATAAGAATCTTTACCATCTAAGAAAGTGTATGCAGGATCGGCACCGCTTATATACGAACTATTACTAATTATAACAGAAGGAAGATCGTCATGATCGCCGACAAGAAGAATATAGGTAATATTATCATCGTCATATTTCTGCTGAATAAAGTTCTGAATATTATCGGAGCCGCTTCCGCCTGTTTCATCGGGATACTCAAATATTTCAGTTTGTATTCCTTTTTTATTTTTCCACTCAACAAAGGGTTCCATTGCTGACAGGAAAGATGACGGACTAATTACTATCATTTTATCACCATCATCTACAGGTGTATACCGAGATCGATTGTCTGCATAATTTAAAAAATGTCTATTGTAGATTTTCTCATAAGCCGGAGAAACAAGCCTTTTCGTAGTTCTCAATACATTCACCTTTCCGGGGCCTGTGTTTTTAACTTTAACGGTAATTGATTCCGCTATTTTTACTTTACCCTGAGCCGGGTTATATGAAACGGGGTGAAAATAGACTGTGATACCGCGAACATCTCGCATTATAAAGGGATCGCCAAGGAATGCGGCTGTTTCGGGATACCACTTGTCTTCCGTGTATATTTTTCCAAATGAGTAGGGAATATCCTCTGGGTCCTGGTGGCGGTAAATCCTTCCTCTGGAGGGCATAATTCTTTTAACATTCACTTCCTTATATTGAATGTCAACAATTTCAAGGCCCATGGCCGCATTGTTTGGTATAACCAGGCTACCTGATATTCTGGGAAGATTGGGGAAACCCTTCTCCGCAGGATATATACTTCCCGGCACTCGGATGAAATTACATACCTCACCATTTACAACAACATCAGAAACGTCATACTGCGGCAAAGTAAAATTGAGGATAATTTCACCGCCGCGCTCATCAACGAGCGTTACGGCATTTCTACCAAAAGAAACGGATACAGCCAGTAAACAGGCCATAATACAAAAAGAACCATACCTCATAGTTTCCTCCATCAGGTTATAGGGTGGAACAGAAACAGTTACAGCGTTTACTAAACTTTCACTACAGGCATGGCAGGTATTAATCAGGCATTATATGAAGTAATACCCGTATGCAGATAGTGCCCCCCTCAATAGTAAACAAGGAATAAATATTACAGTAATATCTATTCCCGTCAAATTAAATATAACGAAAAATATATAAAAAGCTTCTCTTTTTTCAAAAGAGAAATTAAATTTTTCGGTAATTACAGGTTTAAATGGAATTATGTAAGGAAATACGAGTGATTTTTCAAATTCTGTCAGGAAGTAACCCCTTGTATATTAGAGTTGTTGCATAATTTGTTTTTAGGGGTTAAAAAGTGCTTTTTTTTAAGTATAAACAGCATATTTTTCATGTTAATTTTAATTATGCAACAAGTCTATTATCTTATAGATGGAGAGAAATAATTCAATCCAATCAATTCCCGACTGAATCGAGTAATGTATATTTTTGACTACCCGGTGAATTAACCGGATTACTCTTTGTTCTCAGACCGTCACATAAGGGGCGATTCAATTTTATACCCGGTCAGCAGCCATAAAACATACCCGTTACCATGTTAAAAATTCTCCTTGTCTCGCCTCCTGTTTTTGATTTTTACTATACACCGGCACGGAAAGAGCCGCTCGGCCTTCTCTATATCAAAGATGCTTTAAACAGTATCAACGATGTGCATGCCGATGTGTATGACACGCTTCTCTCCGGTAAAGTAAAAAAAACGGCAGTGCCGGCATGTTTTAACTATTTACATAGCATATACCGGGAAGACATCTCATACTTCTCTTTATTCACTACCTACTACCGGTTCGGGGATTCCTTTAACAAGATAGTTTCCCGGATAATTAACGGCGGCTACGCCATGGTCGGCATTTCCGCACTCTTTTCCGGTTACTTTCCGGATGTAGAGAATTTAATTATCCGTATCAAACGTGATACCAGTGCAGTGGTTGTGGTGGGAGGATGGGCGGTGGATGCTGAACGGGAGACGCTGTTTAAGCAGTCACAGGCGGATTTTTTTCTCTGCGGCAACGGTGAGGAGACCTTTCCCTGTCTTGTAAAAGCATACCTGGGGGAAATCCCATTTGACAGCGTGCCGGGGATTATTTATCGGAATAACGGCACAATATGTTCAACGGTTGAACAAAAACAGGTACCGCTCACATCCATCCCTCCCGAAAGGCAGGGCGCCTACTTTTTTAACAAAAAGAGAATCGCCAAAGTTGTTGTCGGCCGGGGGTGCTCGTATTCCTGCGATTTCTGTGCAATTCACCGGCACCGCACTTTTTCCCTGCGATCAATCCAATCCCTGGAGAAGGAATTTGATTATCTGCTGACGCGGGGTATTGAGATTATCGATTTTGAAGACGACAATCTTTTCTGTTCAAAAGAATTTTCGGAGAAATTTATACCTTTACTTAAAAAATATCACGCACGGGGTCTCTCCTATACCGCAATGAACGGTATTACTGTAAAAAATATTTTACCGTATGTTAACGACATTATTGACGCGGGCTTTATTGAGCTTAATCTCTCGCTTGTTACCTCTCACGGCAAAGTGGCGGATGCTGTCGGGAGGCCTTTTGGCATGGAGGCAATCAGGGCAATCGCCGCGGAGGTACACGGTAGAATTCCAACACTGGTATTTCTGATACTCGGTCTTCCGGGAACAACACCTGAAATGGTTTTGCACGATATCCTTGCTTTGGCGGAGCTGCCGGTAACTATCGGCGTGTCTCCACTCTATTCGGTTCCGGGTGTACCACTGTTCGAGCGGATGGGTATTCCGCGCAACAGGAGATGTATGCGGGGCAGTGCCCTTTCTACATTTGGAAAATCCTTTACCCGTGAAGATATCGCCACACTCTGGAAATTCGCCCGCATGATAAACCGGTTGAAAAAAGCCGGCAGGCGCTCTACCGCTGACGATCGGGAAAACCTGTTTTACTTTTGCAAGTCCCTGCGGGAAAAAACATGGTACCGGAAAACCGGAGAAGGTTGCTGGATGAAAAGTTTTTCATTTTCTCTGGCGCTGCCGGAAACGGTTCGGATTTGTACCGGGCAGGGGGAAACGCTGGAATACTCTTTCGGGGACAACACCTGCCGACACGTGACAAAAGCTCCTTAATATAACAAGACCCCGCTTTTAACCCGGGGTCTTTAATCTGCACAAACAGCATCAGACATGCGATTGCCGGAATCGCCCTACCTGACTATGTACAGTTTGTTTTTCCTGGTAATACTATTCTGACTTCCGCCGTTCACCCTCAACACCGAATAGTAGATACCGCTTGACAGTTGTTTACCTTTCGTATCCGTTCCTGTCCATACGGCGCTGTAGAAGCCTTCCGTATGAAACCCGTCCGCGAGTGTGCATACTTTCCGGCCATGCACATTGTAAATAACCAGTGAGACCGTGCTGTTTTTGTTTACCGTATAGGTCAGAGTTGTCTTGCCTTTAAAGGGGTTGGGATACTGCGAGAAGGTTATTCCCCTTTTCGCCGCCAGGCTGCTGTTAATGCCGGTGGGAATAACGACGGCCGAGAATGTTGTCGTGGGCGCATCTTCAGGAAGGGTAACCGTAATTTCCTCACCGCCCCAGGTTGCGCCGCCCTTGAAATAGTATTCAAAATCCTCCCCCATTACCGGCAATGTGGCTGAAAAGATACCGTTTTCCAGCTCAGCCTCCACTTCAGTAAATTCGTTTTCAGATGCTGCTTTGTAGAATACCGAGGCGGCCATTGTTTTGAACCGCGGATTTAATCTGAAATCAATAACCGGCGCTTCATTAGCTACAGCCGTGTCAAAATAACTGTGAAAAATCATTAACGGATTTTCGTGGAAATGGGTATTGGTGACACAATGAACAGCACCGTTACTTTTAATAATTTCAGAACTGTAAATTCCGATTATCTCATAGTCAGGCATTAATTCCTTATAGAGGTTCAACGCTATCGTATCCAGCTTCGCCAGTGAATCGCCATAGACCGGGACCAGCACTTTATTGTTTACAATCAATGAGTTTGTATAACTCGCAGTCACGGGATTTGACCCGATATAATAAATCGGCGGCATGGGAATTCTCACAACATTAAAAGGCCGTCCGTCCAGATTCTTTAACTTGGAAAGTTTTTTGGCATTCTGATCAAGAATCATCTTGTTCTGCCCGTAAGCGTCACTCGCCTTCTCATACTCACCAACAAGGATCAACGTATCATTCAGGAGTTTGCAGAACATGTCAATATGACCGGTGCCGTCCCTTCTCATTGATTTAAGACACACGACAGAGTCACACCCTAGATACTGTTTAAAATTTCGCGCAACGGAGTCCTCCTGGCCAAGCAACAGATTTTCTTCAAGAAGAACATCGGCATAAAATCCCATGCCGTTGCCGTCACACATGAAATTCCCGCCTGAAAACCGTAAGCTGGCATGATAATACGTAAAACCCCAGACATCTGCCAGCAGGCCCGGTATAGGATTGGTAGGATAATTTTTATAATCATACTGCACCGCCGCCTGCTTGCCGTCTTCATACACATAAAATGATCCGTAATCTCGAATCCAGACCGACACCTCATTAGTATCCGCATCGATGAACTTTACATTATCCATGTTGACATTGTTCTCGGCAAAATAGCTCCTGCATGTTGAGTCCTGCCCCTTCATATGGACAACATATACCGTGTCCTGCTTTGCAATTTCAAGTGCAATATCTTTCAGCACGACCTTCTCATATTCATTCCACCCCAGAAATATTCCGTGAGCTCTGCTGAACTCAGCCGGTGAAAAAAGTTCATCTGCCCGCGGTGGCGGTGTGACATTCACGCCGCTATACTGTTCGATTCTTTCAGGTTGCCGATTGTCCCGATAACGGTAGCAGTTTCTATCTGCAGAGACTATCGATGCGGTAAAAGCAATAATACACAGCGTCGTTATTACTCGTTTCATTACAACACCCCCATAGTTA
>CAZIYW010000196.1:0-5504 GCA_964543525.1 uncultured Fibrobacterota bacterium
TATAGTCAGTTCATAATCTTCCTGACCGTCCCACACGGCACTTGCATTGAGATCCGCGTCATTCAGGGCAAAGGAGTATTGATGGTCGTTCTGAATATTGTTGATGCTCGAAAAGCCGGTTAACGCTATTGTTATATTAAATGTGTTGTCGGTGACGGGTGACGGTAATGAGAAGCCAAAGTTTGACAGCTTGTTCTGTCCTATACCTCCCCAGTACCAGTTGTCAACTATCTCTTCGGTTAACGGCGCATTACCGGTTTCTTCCACGGTAAAGAGGTCGCCCAGCATGACGATATTTCTATCCTGTTCAATATGCAGGGTGTCGACAAATTCTTTTGCTTTGAGTATAAGGTCGGGATTGAAACTGAAGGGATCGATTTTCAGAATACCGGTTGCTTCAGCTACCCTGGCGCCGGGAGTAGCACCGCCCCAGGTCAACCAATATACATTCGTATAGGAATACTGGGTGAAATTGAATCTCTCTCCCCGCAGATAGCGGCCATAAAAGAGAATGACATCATCCGGTTCAAGATACGTGTGGTGGATATTGGCAATTGAGAGCGGGATTTCCGTATCTTTACAATACAGGCGGTATGATTTCAAGGGGATTCTTTCGATGGGGACACCGCACTTTTTCAAATCACTTCCGGTAAAGGAAAGAATACCGTCATCAGCGACTTCCATTCGTACGCCTATGGAGTATGGAATGTCCGGTTTGTCGATTCTTGCGCGTTTTATCCTCGGACTGATTATCGGTATGGGTATAATGCAGTGGCGGGACGTACCTGTGAAAAATCGTGCGTTGGATTTTATTATCGGTTTACTGAAGGTAAATACCATGGTACCACCGACAGCACCATCTTCGGATGATACTCCTTTTTCGTTCTGAGGAGATAATGAAAACCATTGCAGCCAGGTTGTTCCTTTCCAGCTGCCTGTCAGCGGAGTCACACACTGACCGTTGCATGATATACCTGAGGAAGCGGTAAGGGCTGCTGAGACGGAGACCGTCGGGTGAGAAGGTACTGCAAACAGAATAGCTGTACTGTTTTCATCGCGGTTAATTTCATAATCATCCAAGGTGAAAGAAACAATTGCGGAATTCGGCTGAAGGGAACGAATGGTGTACTGCGCGGCAATGCCGCAGGCGATAATGCACACAATGAAAAGGTATATTTTATGTATCCGGTTATTGTACATACATTTTTCTCAAGGTGACTGATGTTGGATCATTTGCGTTTATGCCGCCGATAATTATTAACTCCACTCCCCAGAGGTATACTCCGGAAACAAGAGGTAGAATTGAGTCATCAACAGGCTTCCGGTATATTTTTGATCCGCCTCCCGTATAATCTTTTACCGTGTCTGATGCCCAGATGAGTGAATCATTTTTCCAGAGAATAGCGTGTGACATGGTCTGATTAAATATTGCCGGTACTTCCCACTGAAAAAAGATATTAGTAATCATCGTATTGATAGTGTCATTTTCCTCCGGATGCAGCAGGTTAACTTTTCGTGCCAGTTCGACGGAAAATACTGATGAGGTATCGCCGGCACGTCCAAGAGTGTCCAATGCGAATATCCAGTAATAAACAAGATGTTCTATAGTGCGATTGGCAATGGTAAGAGAATAGACCGCATCATAATTATCGCGGTAAGTGTCTGGTATACCGGTTATTGGTGTCGGTAAAGAATCGGTATCGGGTTGTCGCAATATCTGGAATGTATAAATCGAGATGGTATCGGTGGTGTCTGGCTCCCATTGTACATGTATCATTTCTCTGATTTCGCCGTCGAAGGTTCGGGGAATAATTTCGGCCTTGATAAACTCCGGAGCTGAGAGAAGAGCAGGGGGCGGCGGGTCAACAGTCAGACAGGTTGACGAGATAAGTATCACTGTCCAAAAAGCGCATGCAAGTATTGTTATCAATAATCGCATTCCTGCTGCCTTTGAAAGGATTCAAGGATTGCGCATGCAGCAAGCTTGTCCACCAACTGTTTATCACGCCGTTTTTTCTTTTTCAACAGGTGTAAATGTTGTTTTGAATGAACTGACGAGAAGCTTTCGTCAACAAAATGAATCGGTATCTTTTCCGCAAGAGCATCATGAAGGCGCCCGGCAAAAGCGCGTATTTCACGCGACATGACTGTTTCTTCATCGTGTGGTCCGAGGGGAAGGCCGAACACCAGTGCCTGAGGAGATTCTTTGGTGATTACATCAATGAGTGCAGTAAGAGGTTTTGAAGTTTTTTTCCGGTCTATTGTTGGACAACCGCGTATACAGATACCGGTTTCGTCGGTGATGGCGACTCCGATTCTACGTCTGCCGTAATCTATTCCCAGAAGTTTCATCGGCTTCCTTTGTCCATTCCATGAGAATCCCGATAATGGGGATTGAGCAATTCGGTGATTTAGGTTTTTTGTCGAGCACAAAATAAAATTGACCGTTGAGGAACTCAAGCATTTCAAACACCGCTTTTTTGCCAGTATGCTGGCGTGTTGCTGCGTATATAATTATACCATCATTGAAATAGACAATGCCAATTGGTTTTTTATTATCTTCAATCAGAAGGCATCCGGTCTTATGGCCGATTTCGATAAACTGGAATACATCCATTAGATTACTTTCCCGGATATCACCCTGGAGTGCCGTTGATTCAATACTTTTCCGAATAGTATGTTTCTTCTGACCGGTAATGATTATGGGGGTGATAATGTTGAACAGGTCGCGGTCGGTAAAGGAAATGCCGAGGTAATGAACATTGGGGATTATCCTGCTCGGCTGTACTTTTGCCGGATCCGGTACATTATAAAAAAGAACGAATATATTGTTGGTAAATGATTTCGAGGCAAGTATCTGCTCCATAACCGCCTGTGTATTTCGTCCCAGCTGCCAGTCAACCGCGATTGCATCAGGAAGATAATGATAAATAAGTTTCATGGTTGTGTTGCTGTCGTTGGCGACTTTGGTTTCAAATCCGATTTCGGTGAAACATTTCTCGAGAGTTGTAATGTTATTGGTCAGATCCCGCGGCACCTGCGTTTCAACCCGTGAAACAATAATAACTTTTTTCTTTACCGTTTTAGCCGTGGCAAACCACTCCGCCTTCATAGTGCTGGAACGTGAAGTCACCACATAGATGATTATAATTATTAACACAATAACGGCAATAATACCGGCAATCGTTAGAAATTCACGGAATACAAAGGTTGATGTTTTTGCCTTTACAATATCGATATACTGGCGCTCTATCCATCCTTCCTGTCCATTATATACGATGGTACACCATGAGTCACCGGCTTTAAGCAGTGGGTAATGGGCACCACGTTTTGCCATGCCCAGGATGGGTGATTCAGGATTGAGTTCTTCAAGTACCGGCGCCGGACCTTTGATAATGAGTACATATTTTTCACGTGGTTCGACAGGCGGGGATTCCGAAACCTCATCCTTCTGTGCCACTGCGAGGAGACCTGCCATAAAAGAATACAAGTTGTCAATAGCAAATCCCGCATGGATAACGGTGTTGTCACGAGAAGAATTTTTCAAAAAAAAGTGTTCTCTGGTAGGTATATATACTCCGAATAGGGTGACTGTATAGGAAGAAGGTACCGCAGGGAAAAAAGCCCGGGAACAACCGTAAGGACTTATCTTAAAGAATACCCACAGCGTTCCCACCACGATAAAAAAGGTGAGTAAATAACACGTAACCCTTCTGGGCATAACTGATTATAACTCCGCCGTTTTCTGCTTGTAAATAAGAAACGAGGCGCCGGTAATAGTTGCAACCAGAAGAAGGAGGAAAAAAAGTAACGTACCCAGTGGTATCGAAAAAACAGTGATGCCGGGATTGCTGACAATTATTCCGGCACTTTTTTCAACCCAGCCTACCTTGTTTTTTACTTTCACCTGATACCAGGAAGTACCTTCATAGACCAACTCAAAATGGTCGTTTTTTGTTGCCTGTACAAGAATCTGAGATTTAGGGTCCAGGTATTCATACACACTGGCGAAGGGTTTTTTAATCTCAACGTAACGACTTTCCGCATAAGAAGACAGTGTTAATATGATGATAAAAAAGGTGAGACCACTTAATACGGTAAATACTTTCATGCGTACTCCTTTAAAATTTATGACAATGATGTTTTCTTACGATTGAAAAGGCTGAAAAACTTTTCCTCCGAAGCACTGTTAGAAAACCTGAGCTTAATCTTAAGATAGCAAATATTTGGACAATTTACAAGATTTATTGCAGAAAGTCGCATAATATCCTTTTCAGTGGTTATTATACCATCAACCATCGGGTTGTTTAATTTTTCTATTTCAGTGGCTTTAAAAGCATGATGATCCTTATAATTGACTATTTTATAAGGTGTTACACCACTTTCGCTTACAAGTTCTACAAACCGATAGGGCCGCGCAATTCCACTGACAACAACCGGCGATTTAAATGGACATGTCTGTAAAGTTTGGCTGGTGTTTTTATTAATCCACCGATCTATAGTTTGATATAAAATAAATACTGAAACCTCCGGAAATAAATTTTTAATTTCTTTTCTGTTTCTTTCTAAAATAACAGATTCTTTTTCAAGACCAATCAAACAGATAATATCCGCGCGACCCAGCGAAGATATGGGTTCGCGAAGATAGCCGGACGGGATAAGAAAATCGTCGAACGGCTCCGGAGGAAGGCATACCACGTCGATGTCTCTGCCCAGTTTCCTGTGTTGAAACGCGTCATCCAGGATAAACACCGGTTTGTTGTTAATGTTTTCAATAATATTTCTGCCGTTTCGAAATCTGTCAGGACCGATACCAAGCCACGCGTCAGGCAGATTTTTTTTCAGCATCGCCGGCTCATCACCAATATTTTCCCAGCTCTTTTCCTCACCGGGTCGGACAATTATCGGCTTCGATGATTTTCTTTTATAGCCTCTGGTGAGAAATACCGGTGTCAATCCTTTCCGGGAGAAATGTTCTGCGCAGAGAAGCGCCATGGGAGTTTTACCGGTACCGCCGGCGTGTATACACCCGATACTGACGGTAAGATGCTTCAATTTTTTAACGCTGCCGGGAACGCGATTGTAATACCCGTTTCTCAGCATAATAACAATGCCGTAAAAGAAAGACAGAATCCTGGTGAGTAAACTGAGGCCTAATGGTTTCAGTGGCATAGGTATAAAATACTATTTTACCCGGGAGCTGATTATTATCAATAAAAAACCTTAGTCTGGAGCGTTCTGTGCAACAACAACTCTCGATCTACCCGCAAGATCCTTCCGAAGCGATACAGCATTCCAGCCGGTTGCAGAAAAAATGTCGGTAACACTTTCATTCTGTGACGCGCCGATTTCACAGTAGATACGACCGCCACGTTTTATAAACGGTTTGCCCTGTACTGCCAGGTAACGATAAAAATCAAGTCCGTCTTGTCCTCCGCCCAGTCCCACAAGAGGTTCATACTCTTTTACACTTTTATCAATATTCTTCATCTCAGCGGTAGAGA
>CAZIYW010000197.1:0-5125 GCA_964543525.1 uncultured Fibrobacterota bacterium
AATAACACGAAAATTAATTCGAAAAAAGTACATCGCTAAAGCGCGGAAAGTAAGTCAAAAGGGTATTTTTCAATAGATAATAAAGCAGCAGCCTCAGTCCGCAAGGAACAAATATCAGAAGGATCGGTTCGGTATGCCATTAAAAAAGGATTGTTAAAAAAAAAGACACTTCGGCCCCGGTAGAACAAGAAATCTCTGAGCACCGGCTTCTTGCTCAAAGGGCAAGTAATCGAACAGATCGAAGTATTGAAGATTCTCGGGCGCCGATGGGTGTTGGTGCGACGAGAGAAATTGACCGTGTGTTGGCTTCGATAGGGAAAATACCGGAAGCCCGGCGGAAGTTTTTACCGTCAAATAATGTTTGTAATGCAGAGGTACTCTTTCTATTACCATCACTCCTCGCCCAGGGCTTACTTAAGGGTGCGGAGGTATACCACCGTTTAAAACAAGGATATTATGGGCTTGTATCGATTTTATTAGTTCTCGGTTTTATGTATTTGCGCCGTATAAAAACACCGGAGCAATTAAAAAACTGCAAACCCGGGGAATTGGGAAAAATCATTGGCCTTGACAGGATTCCTGAGATAAATATTACCCCGTAAATATTACCCCGGAGGTAAATAAATAAGTTATATTCCGAACATGCCAACCAAGAAAAGGATATCGGTTCCCGGAGCAATTGCGCATATTATGTCTCGTGGAATAGAAGGGAGAGACATTTTTATAGACGATGCAGATCGCTATTATTTACTGGAACAACTATCACTATCGATTATTAAAACAGGCTTTCTCTGTTATGGCTGGGCGCTGATGAGTAATCATTATCATCTCATCGTTCGGTGTAGTGAGCGGCCATTGAACGAGCTTATGCGGTCTATAAATTCGCGGTATGCGAAATATTTTAATATAAAGTACCATCGCCGTGGATATCTGTTCCGGGATCGGTTTAAATCGATTATCACCCAGGATCAACGATATCTTGAGGAATTGATTCGGTATGCAGAGGGGATTTAGAAACCTTTTTAATAGGGGATATGAAAAACATTTGTCCATCTTTTATTTTTATTCTGACAGAGCCCTCTCGTCATGCTATATCAAGAACCGTGGAAAATTGTTGCCTTGCTTGTGAATAGATAAAAACTGTCATGTTATACTTCCAGGACCTTAATTTTATTTTTCATAGCAATTTTTTATAAACAGTAATTTCCGCACGGGTACAAATTGACTTAATATTTTTTCCACTCAATCGCACTGTATTTTCTTTTTTCTGCCTGCGACAAAAAGAATCGCTGCGTCTTTCCTGATTTGTCTTTTGCACTGATTTCAATGGGATAGGTGCTTACATCGTCGCGTTGTATATCACCGAAGATTCCCTTGTAGCCCGTCTGAGGCAGGTAATTATGAAAAGTGAAGGCAGGTGCCGGAATAGACCATACCGTGTTATCCTCCCGGGGATCAATTATACCCATAGTGTTAATACTGAATTCTGTTACGCTGTCAGAGGGATACGCAACACGATACCAGGCATGCTCGCACCAGTCCAGCGGCCAGTAGATAAAGTCATCTTTCTGGTGGTAGTCACATCGAATCCAGTAGAACTCCGAACTGTCAGGATAGGGCTTTGTAACCGAGATTACTGAGTTAGAGGCATCGATTCTGCAATCCCTCCCTAAAGGAAAGGGACTATTCCCGATATCTTCATAATCCTTTGCAAAAATCGACCATTTTTTGTTCCACTGTTTTATCGCTTTCCACTCGGGGTGAATAATCTCTTCATCGATATACCATATTTCGCCTTTAGCAAGTATATACATCGTAACGACGGTTCCGTTCCAGTTACCGACCGCAATATCCTGAATCTCGCGGGGATCGACATTTTCTCCCCGTATAAATGTTTCTTCCCCAACGGACCATTTTGTCAGATTTGTCCATGCGCCTTCTCGGTGCGCTTTCTTTGACCATTCAGCATAGGCCTCTGCGGTAAACGATTCCCCGCCACCGCTCTTCAGCAGCAAACGGTCGATGCTGAGACCGATGTTTATCCAGGTACTGCATGCACTGTTCCAGAAAATTTTAGAGCCGCCGTCGCAGAGGTCCTGCCACCCTTCAAACAGGGGGTTTTTACCTACTCTGCAAGCGACAGTATCGGTAACAGCGGTGAGGTAGGGGACTATCACATCAGCGAGCGTATCAGCTACAAGCGGCTTTAATGACATAACCTCAACAGCGGTGTTCATTATATCGATTGACCACTGTGCCTGATCCCGTTTAACGCAATACCACCAGAGCTGATTGTCTTCAGTGAGGACAAACAGGCGGTTGTTATCCGCGGCAAGTATCCGCGGGGTGAGTGTTTCGGGCAACTGCAACTCTTGCCAGGGTTCATCACTGCGTTTTATCTCAACGGAATTACCGGTAATCCGGTACTGATACAAGAGGCCATTATCTTTCCAGTTTCGGGTTGAGGCATACGTTGCGGTATTCACCGGGAGAATATTCAGGGTGTCGAAAAATTCCGGAAATAGGTTTTCCGTAGCAAGACCCTTGACAAAATCAACAACATCTTTAAGCTCCAGACGGTTGAAATGGGATTCAATAATGGAATTAATATCCTTGGGAGGCAGTGCACTTGCCAAAGATGGATCGATTCCGCGAAGTTTTTTTTCAATTAAAGAGGTTATAATATCACTCACCGCCGGAACAAGATAGGTATTAAAAATCATGCCCGACACTTCACTGAAGCGTTGAACACCGAATATCGTATCGAGCTTCTGTGCTTCTTCTCTGAGAATAACCCGTACCGCTTCTTCAGCGAGTGTTTTAGCGGCTGTTTTGGCTATAACCCGCTGTATCCACGGGTCGGTCTGGAAGTCAAATGCCTGGTCAATTGCAAGAATACTGATGTCACCCGCCTGTTTCATCGCGTCCCTGAGGATTTCGGCAATTTCAGTGTGAAGAGATTCCGCGGTATCGTTTATGATTTGCAGCTCCTCGATGTAGGATTTGCAGGAGAGTAAGAGCACAAGTAATAGCATTGGTAAATTACTAACTTTTATCAGTATCATTCTTCATTATTTTCTTTAGTTGACATAGCGTTATTATATATTCGAACAATTTTTTTCCTCAAATTCTTATTCCCTTTTGAAACATTATACGCCTTTTCACACACCGCATCTATTTTCAAATATTCACCGCGTGTCGCATACAGGTAGCAGATATTCTGTAACGCATGTAATTCGGCAGGATTGTGTTCCAATGCACGATGCAGGTATTCTATTGCAATTTCCGGTCTTTCATGATTTTTTAAAATGTTACTGAGGATTAGGTAGGGTTCAGGATTGCCGGGTTCGAGTTGAATTGCCTTTTCAAACCAGTATATAGCTTTGTCAATGTTTCCCTTTTCTTTCCCATAGAGAAATCCCAGATGGGTATAATTATCGAAGGTGTTCTGATTTGTCTCGGTGAATCGTTCCAGATAATAGATGGTACTGTCAATCTTTCCCAGTTTCTCATAGATAATACCGAGATATTTCATTGCTTCTTCATGGCCGTGATCGATTTTAAGGGTTTTACGGAAGTGGTGTATCGCAGTTCTCAAATATTCCTGTATTTTTACCGAATCGGTTGTCTGACTGCTTTTGGTAAGTATCAACTGGCCAAAGGCATTGTTGCTGAATGCACTGTTTGCAGACGTTTTAACATCAGCAGACAAAAGAGTATAATCATCTTTCCATGCCATGTTCCGGTGAATCGTTTTTAAACTGAACCCGAGAAAAACTATCACCAGAAATGCCGAAAGCCCTGTTTCATAGCGGGTGCGCGGCAGGTTATTCCCCATGTTCATGTAAAGGGGCAGTTTCACAAGCAGCAACCAGGTAACCAGCAGGCAGAAAGCGAATGAAGGTACATAGAGAAAGCGCTCACTCATAAAGACCCCAACCGGAAAGAGAATATTCGAAACAGGTGCAAGAGGGATGAGATACACGAAAATAGTATAGGATACCACGCTTCTTTTTTTTAATCCGAAAAGGGCAAAAATAATAAGAGAAATATAGATAAGTAATGACAGCATTACCCGCAAATCACCCCAGTGCATAAGGGGTATGTGATAGGGATAGTAATCAACTGTTAACGGATGGGGAATAAAGAGCAGCTTGAGGTATATTCCCAGCGTATAGAATATTGTTGCATATTTTTCAGCAGTTGAGGCTTCAAGAAAGGGATTATTTATCAGGTCATTTGCAGTATAGGCCATGGCGGAAGTATCAATAACGGTATATCGAATCACCAGGTAAATCGCCGATGACGCAAGAAGCGGTAACGTAATGAACAGGGTGCGTTTGAGTGAGGTGCCGGTAAAGAACCGGGTTGTCAGCGGGATAAGTGCTACAAAGACTATAGCGCCCTCTTTGGAAAGCAGTGCGAGAAGAAAGGTGCAGGCCGATACACCAAGCAACCAATCGGTACCGGTTTTCAGAATACGAATAACAATCAGCAGGGTGATCAGAGAAAACAGAAATGCCAGTATATCATCCCGTCCTTTGATATTGGCGACAATTTCGGTATGAACCGGATGGCACAGAAACAGTACTGCCGTTACAAAGGGGAGGCTTAGATACCATCTGCTCCGGTTTATTGCACTACCCAAGGGTATCGACAACCGTTCGCAGAGCAGAAACAGCAGCAGTACCGTTATTGCAAAGAGCAGTACGTTGACAAAATGGCTTACATGCGGGTTCAGCTTGAAAAACTGATGCTCTATTGCAAAGGTAACCACCGATAAGGGGCGGTATCTGCCGCCGAAGGAGATATTCTGATTCGTATTGTAGAATCCCTCCCACGTGTTATGGGTCAGGATATCACCAATGCCGGCAAAGCCCTGCCGTGTATACCGGTTATGGGTAATGGCCATGGAATCGTCGAGCGCATATCCATTGAAAACAGTATTACCATAGAGAATAAAGGTAAGGACACCGAGAATACATAACGGTAGTATTTTCTTTTTATCGAAAGTATTGTTGTTAAGTGAAACAGGTTCCATAGTTACAATAAACAATAGTTACAATAAACAATAGAGTTGTTGCATAATTTGTTTTTAGGGGTTAAAAAGTGCTTTTTTTTAAGT
>CAZIYW010000198.1:0-5083 GCA_964543525.1 uncultured Fibrobacterota bacterium
CACCATGAAGAAATGGTAAATATCGTGTAGGTCCCCCAAATTTTACGCCACCAAACAGTTATCTGATAATCATACATTTGTGCTCAACGACTCCTTTCCCGGTAATTTTCTACGCACTATTACCGTTTCATTCCTCTCCTTGATTATTCACCGGCCAGTCGTTCGGCGAGACGTGAATACCGGTGAAGAGCCTGATTGTTTGTGACGCCAATGAACAGGGCGCGCTGCATCCCGACAAATATGCAAAAATTTCTGGCCCGTGTTAAGGCTGTATATATAAGATTTCGTTGCAACATTACATAATGTTGTGTTACCAGGGGAATGATGACCGTATTGAATTCGCATCCCTGGCTTTTATGAATGCTAATGCAGTACGCGTGCTCAATTTCATCAAGATCTTTAATCTGATACGAAACTGTTTTGTCACCAAAATCAACTACAAGCCCCACAGCCTCAACAAGTGAGGAAATATAGCCGATATCACCGTTAAAAACGCCATTCTCATAATTGTTCCGTATCTGCATAACCTTGTCACCGCTGCAGAAGGTTGTTTCACCCCGGGTTATTCCATGAATGGAATTATTCAATTTTTCTTGTAACAATCGATTCAGGGACTGCGTACCGAGTAATCCTCTGTGCATGGGGGAAAGTACCTGAATGTCTTTCATAGGGTCAATACCATACCGCATTGGAAGACGACGGGTAGTCAAATCGATGATAGTGTCGAGGCATTCCTGGGGCTCCTCCTTGTTAATAAAGAAGCAGTTGTCGTGTTTCTTGTTCAGAAAAGCGGGAACCGTGCCGTTGATGATTTCATGGGCCGCGGTAACAATTCTGCTTTGTGCCGCTTGACGAAAGATAGTTGTCAGTACAATATGCGGAATACGACGACTCGCAATCATATCCGCCAGAACATTGCCCGGACCGACTGAGGGGAGCTGGTTGCTGTCACCGACAAAGATTACTTTTATTTTCGGGGTAAGTGCCTGCAGCAGGTGATACATGAGAAAGATATCAATCATGGAAACTTCGTCGACAACCAGGATGTCGGTGGTGATTGGATTATCCCGGTTTCGTGCAAATGGCAAATCCTTTTTTCTGGGATTAAATTCGAGAAGACGGTGAATGGTGTGTGCCTTGAGGCCGGCAATATTCCCCATGCGCTGTGCCGCCCTGCCGGTCGGCGCCGCAAGAGTCACTGAGAGATGGTGCTCGAGGTAAAAGGTTACGATTACATGTAAGGTCGATGTTTTCCCGGTACCCGGCCCGCCAGTTAAAAGCAATAGGGAGTTTTGCAGTGTTGCTTCGAATGCCTTTATTTGTAAGGGATCTGCGTGCCAGTTGTTTTTTTTGCTGTACCGGCTGAGCCAGCCGGATTTTTTTGCTTCGCGAAATAACGGGGAGGAGAGAGCCGGTGCGGTAATTCTTGCAGCCAGCATCCGGGCGACGCTTTTTTCCGTATGAAAATAGTGGGGAAGGTATATTCTGTCCCGGTCTGAGACAATTATATTCTCTTGGACCATATGGTCCAGCGAATAAGTAACATGCTCTTCCGGAATATCGAGAAGCGGTACTGTTTTGTCAATGAGTTCGTTGCGTGGCATATAGACGTGGCCCTCAGTACCGGCATCCTGAAGTGTAAAGATAATTCCTGCTTTTATACGTCGATACGAATCTTTCTTGAATCCCAGTTGCTGAGCGATGGCATCCGCCTTTTTAAAACCGACTCCCCAGATATCATCAATTAATTGATAAGGATTGGCGGAAATAATTTCCCGGGCTTTTTCACCGTAAGCTTTATATATTTTATAGCCGAAATTTACGGTGATGTTATAGTTCTGAAGAAAAAGCATGAGGTCTTTTATATGATGCTGTCGCTGCCAGGCCTCTGTGATTTTTTGCTGTCTTTTCCTGCCTATTCCGGGTACATCAATAAGCCGACGGGGATTATTATCAAGAATATCCAGAGTTTCAGTGCCAAACGTATCGATTATTTTCTGCGCGCGTGTGGGACCTATATCGGTTATAAGCCCCGAGCTTAAAAGCATATAAATACCTTCAACGGTGGTAGGACGCGTCAGTTCATAGGCTTGAACGCTGAATTGCCGTCCATACCGCCGGTTATTCGTCCACTCGCCCCGCGCCCGTATTGATTCACCGGTATCAACGGTCGGCATGGTACCAACGCAGACATGACAGATTCCGGTTCCCTCCTCTTTAAGCCGTAAAACAGTGAAACCGTTCTCCTCGTTCTGAAAGGTAATTTTTGTGATTATGCCTGTTATCTGTGCCATTGCTTTGGAATGTAGTGGACTGGAATACATGCTGCCCGGTTGATTTCTCGCGGAATAATCCGCCGTTCGTGTAAACGAATATAAAAAAGGGGCGGGAGAAATCCCACCCCTATCCGGTGTTTTATTAAACAATCTTTAACTGCTTCATGTACGCAATGAAAAGCGAATGAGATGCCGCGCAGACGCCTGTTATACCTTGCGTTTCTTGTGTCTGTTGAGTCTTCTTCGCTTTTTACGCTTATGTTTTGCGATTTTAGACTTTCTGTGTTTTTTAACACTGGCCATGAAACAGTATCCTTCTGGATTTCAGTTAATTACTATGATTAAAAAGAGTCAGTAAAATGAGTTGTGCCGTTATTGTTGTCAAGAAACATGTAATGGAAAAGATAGAATTTTTGTAACCGTTCCGCGGCTTCATATGCCTCTGGTACGAGGCGCCGTTCTTCCCGGGCGAAAAAAGGTGTGATACTATATTAATTTGTAAACAGGCATATCGTTACTGTCGCAAGGGCCGTTCTTGTTACATTTTTGCATCTGAGGACAGTTGTGAATTTATTTCCTTGCACACCCGAATGCCTCGATTTATATATGGAAATATGAATTATGATATAGTCATTGTCAAAATTTCCCGACCGCAGATTAAAAAGGTTCTTGCCCATCATTTGGCGGCGGATCCCTCGGTGTCGCTTCAAAAAGCATTGTCGCTCCTTGATAACCTTCCGGTGGCGTATATGAAAAACCTTTCGGTAAAAGAACTGGAAGCAACACGTGCAAAACTGGACAAAATGGGGGTACACTGTCGGGTGGTTGAATCGAGAAATCCGCTTGACGGAAAGGATGATGATGCGGTTTCTCGCCAGGACACCTCCCCGGCAAACGAAGCGAAGCGGGAAGAACCGAAAGCTGCGGGTAGGAAAACGAAAGAAGGAAGTGTTCATCCGGGACAGCGGGTTGCCTTTACAGGTATCACAGCCAATCATCCAGAATCCAGGCAGCAAAAAACGGCAAAAAAAATGCCGCGATTGGTTAACCTGCTTCTGTTGCTCGTCATCGTTGCTGTTGTCAGCATGGTGATTATTGTCGGGAAGAATAAAACAATTAAAATTAGGTCAACCGGCCCGTTACTTTCCAAAACGGGAAAGGGTAATAAAAAATCAGAAACAATTCGCCGCAGGCCGTCTCGTGACGTAACGGATGCTGCCGATGAGAAAGATGAGCGCAAAGGAGCTGGTGAGGACCGGCGGAAAATGCCGATTTCGCCTACGCAAAAAAAATCTTCTGAATCATACGCTGATTCGGCAGTCATGACCGGTAATGATTATACCCGCGCAATAAAATTCTATAAGATTGCCATTTCTTTTAACCGCTACAATCTCAGAGCATGGCAGGGATTGTTGGTAACCTACCGCAATGCCCGTATGTGGAAGGAGGCGGAGGAAATAAAGAACCGTATGGCCGAGCTCTTTCAGGAAGAGACGTTCAGTATCGGGGAGATAATTGAGCCGTATGGTATGTTGTCCGGTTTTAATCGTGATCCGCATGGTGTGTGCAGAATAGAGTATCGTTCGAATGCTGTGAAGCGTGCTTTTCTGGAAAAAGAGACCTTTGATATCATCCGTGCCCTGACAGCGCATGCAGCTTGTCAAAGTATCGCTCTGTATGCCGCAACGGGAAGAGGAAAGGGAATGCTCGTCCGTATCCCGGTACATTCATTTCCCACCTCTTTTTCGGGGTATAGGAAAGTGGCCCAGATTTCATTTGTCGAGTAATATTGACAGTGGTTCTTTGCCGGGGATACTAAGAACCGAAATCTCTCTGCCGGGTGGTGCAAATTAAAATTGTTGTTTAAATTATAGTGTTATTTCACAAAGAAGTTCAGCAGTATTTCTGCAGTTTTTTCGAGTGATTGCGGGAAATCACTTTTTTCACAGTACACCTGCAGTACTTCAAGTATTGTAAGTAAATCTGCTTTTGAAAAGGATTGCCGGTCGTTCTCGGCAAGATGTCCGGCGCATTCTTCCAAATTATCATAATAGAACAGCATTTCTCCGGTTTCGCTCTCTATCGTGTCAGCTTCAGATTGGAGGCGTACAATGAGGGAACGGATCGCGGATAACTCTTCAGCAGAAAAATGTACCTCAACCTCGTCGTGTATTTCATCCCAGGAGAGATTGATTTCATGAAAACAGAACGCTTTCAGCCGTTCCCGTATTGACGCGTATTTTACTGAAAACCGGCCGTCTGATTTTTGAAATATTTGATTGAGAGATGTTTGGGCATTCTCAAACAGGCTTTTGGGTACCGATATCGTATAGGTGTGTGTTAATTCACTCTCAACCGGTATGGCGCCCGAATGCCGGTTGTCATCAACTGTAAATGGAATCCGCTCCTCTTTTAAAATTTCTGCCGCGAGTGATATATCCATTTGAGAGAAACCGTGTTCCAGCGGTACAAATTCTTCTTTGAGATATTGGGCCAGGCGCTCCTGTTCGGAATCATCGTCGGATGATGAATCGTTTGCATTCAGAAGGCCACGTTTGTGGATCTCCTCCTCCATAATCTTAAGAGCCTCTGCCGTATACTCGTGTTGGTTGTTTGAGTATTGGTCAAGCAGAAATTCGTCGCTGAATTCCTCTATTTTTTTACGAATATCCTGCATTAACAATCTCCTTACCTGCATGCTGATCGGTTCTTTTCGTGCATGAGTAAAATAATATTCGTTTCTGCAAAAGAGTCTTAAAAACAGGCGACTTTTCTTCATCGCAGGGGTCTGGTATTCATAATAATTT
>CAZIYW010000199.1:0-4977 GCA_964543525.1 uncultured Fibrobacterota bacterium
TTTTTATTTCAATCGTTTTTTTAATAGCAATACTATTGTATGGAAAGCCAAAATTTCATACCGTTTTCCTGTATATATTCACCTATTCTCTCATTTTTTCCTGTTTCTATAAAAGAGGGAAAAAAAACAAATATAAAACGACCGGTTACTGTTGAGTCAAGTGATGATACGGTATAAGGGACATGCAGAGTTTCAATAAAAAAAGCGAAGAGATTTTGAATGTAACACGTTATTCCCTTCGCTTAAAAAATGGCTGGTTTCTAATTCTTTATTTTCCCGCCTCCAGTGCAGAAGCCTCTTTCTGCGCAGCAGAAATTTTTTTCGCCGCATCCCGTTTCCTGTCCATGCTGAGCTGATCTGCTTCAACATATTCTATTGCCTTTATCTCGCAGAACCTCACACACTGGGGGTCGCCGTCACAGAGGTCGCATTTGAAAACTTTTTTATTTTTAACATCAAAGTTCATGCCGCCGAAGGGGCAAACTGCCACGCATGATCGGCAGCCGATACATTTGTCATAGTCGACTTTAACATAGTCAAGCACGGGATCGCGATCGATTGCCTTTACCGGACATGCTGCTTTACACGGTGCATCTTCGCACTGCTGGCAGGTTATCGGAACGTATAAGCCTTCGGCTTCCCATTTGATAATATTTATTCTGCTCCGTGTCGGATTGGAAACACCTTCATGGGAGACGGAGCAAACCAATTCGCACAAGCGGCATCCGGTACATTTTTCATGATGTATATTCAGAATTTTTGCCATTGCTATTCTCCTTTCACAGGTAATTACAGCTGGTGTGACGGTTCCTTATCCAGACCGAGTCTTTTCAGTGTTGCTGCAGTAGGCACACCGCTTTTGTCACAGCCCTTATGCTCATATAATTCATCAATCATTTTTACAAACTTCTTTTTGTCAATTTTTGCCCCGATAACATCCGGCGCTCCCCGGGTGCAGGGTTCGTCAAAGTAGCGGTGGTTAAGCATGTCACCCTTTTTCAGATCCTCACGCTTCAATCCCTCCCGGAGATTGAACAACCGCTCAACCGTGTTGCAGCGCTCCGCAATGTCCCAGATATCCTTCGGAGAGAGCTCAAGACCGGTATTGTAATAGAGTACTTTGGGCCAGTCCTCAAAACTGGGGTGTGTCGCACCGAGGAATGTCGTGTGATACTTGCATATGCCAAGACAGTCAACTGCCATATAACAGTTCTCCTGCCAGAATACCATCCATGCCTTACCCTCATATGATGTATGCTCCGAACTTAACGGTCCGTCGTACGGTACCGGTGAGCCGTATATTTTCCTGAGTACCTTTTCAGGGAGATGATACAGGTCTATCGCAGGACGGCTTCGCAGATGGTCGGAACCCCTGGAGGCTGTCGCAATGTTAAGCGCCAGAGCCGGGGTCGCGCGCTCATCCGAGTGCAGGTTGCTCATACCTTTAACCTGAATGAGATAATCGAATGAATTCTTGCCTATCTTTTCAGATGCAGGAATGCCGCCGTCGGCAAGTGTGTCGCCAAGCCATCCCTTTCTGAAACAGATGCGTTCGATCATCTCAAGCAGAGCTTCATCGTTGCCGAATTTCAGATCCAGACCGTCAGTCTGTTTTTTATCCAGGATACCCAGCTCATACAGCTCCATTGCCCATGATATGATGCTGCCCGTTTCAAGGTTGTCCATACCAAACTGGTCCACCAGGTGGTTCCCGGTGAGAACCGTAACCGCACTTTTACAGTCCGGCTCCCCGCCGAATGCCCCTTGTGAAGTATATTCGGGACCTTCATCGTATTTGCCGGCATAGGGACCTGACGGGATTTTATACTGGGCGCGGCAGTGTACCTGACAGGCATAGCAACCGGTCATGTGGTAAGGTCCTATTGTTTCTTCAGCAATTTCATCGATACGCTCCGGTTCGATATCATCAGCATACTCACACTGGTTATACTGGAAATTTCTGGTCCGGATACCACCCCAGGAGTTGGTTGCGCCCCAGATAAACGGCGTGCCGAGCGTACCCTGTGTCTGGTTGACCTTGGAGCTGGTTATCTGATCAATGAATCGTTTATTATACTCAAGTGCCTCTTGCGGATGAGCGATTTTAATGTCCATAGTACCGCGTACCGCCACAGCCTTGAGGTTTTTTGAACCCATAACACAACCCATACCGGATCTGCCGCCGGCATTCTTTATACCGGTAATGACGTTGGCGAATCGCACCAGGTTCTCGCCTGCCGGGCCGATAACAAGGCTTTTAATTTCCTCATCGTTAAGCTCTTTTCGTATTGCCCACTGGGTGTCGGTGGTTGTTTTACCCCAGAGAAATTCGGCATCGCGTATCTCTATTTCACCGTTATGAATCCAGATATAGACCGGGGACTTTGCTTTACCTTTGATCACCAGATGGTGGAACCCTGCCCAGGCAAGCTCAGGGGCAAAGATTCCACCCATATTGGCACTGCCGATCAGTCCCGTGAGTGGTGATTTGGCCATAACATGGGTTCGTGCCGTGGCTGATGCACAGGTTGCTGTCAGTATGCCGCCGCTTATTATTAGGGTGTTTTTTGATCCCAGGGGATCACATCCCTTCTCTGTGTGGTTATACAGCAGATACGCATCCAGACCTCTGCCGCCGAGAAATTTTTTCCGAATATCAAGAGGTATCGGTTGTATTTCTATCTTCCCGGTGGAAAGATTGATGTAGGCGATTTTTCTGTCTAATGCCATGCTATTTTGCCTCCTTTTTCTTTGCAGCAGCTTCTTCAGCCAGTTTTTTATTCACTTCCCATACCGGTCCGCGTATACGGGGAAAATCAGGTTTGATCCAGGCAACACGGAATTCCATCCCGCATTCGGGACACGTGACCTGTTTTTCACCGGGCGCCGGCTGAATCCGTCCCATGCAACTGGGATTATGACATCTAACTTTACCGTATGTTCTTGTCTTGCGAAGCTGTTCTGCTCCTGATAATTTATCTGATTTTGCCGACATCGCATGCTCCTTTGAGGTCCAAATAAAATTGCTTAAAAACCGTAATAAATCTAAGAAAATACGACTGTTATACTGTTTTTCCAACGAATGTATGAAATAATCGAATATTATCCTAACAAAACAATATTCTGCACATGAAATATAGGTGCATTAGAGATTTAAAGTCAAGAAAAAGAGCGTATTTTATAAAGCCTGTACTTCCATCAATCCGGCAACCCCTTTATTGAAACGATTATTCTCTATTCTTTATTTCAACACCTTTCACCAGGGCCCGCAGGGTTGTGTTATAGGGTGTATCGATATTTGCCTGGCTGCCGAATTCAATAAACTTTCCATTGATAAAGTCAATTTCAGTTCTCCGGTTATTTTCAATATCTACCAGCATTGACGGCTTATGGTTTCCCGCGGATTTAAGGTACTCTACCGCTTTTGGATAAAAATCCCATCCCAGGGTAATCTCGTTTGCACGGGCGACCTTTATACACTCTTTCAGAAGGGAACTGACAATCTGGAATATAATCGGATCATGTATCGTCTCAGACATGGTCATGCCGGTTACCGCACACACCGGATTCATACAGGCATTCAGTATACCTTTACGCCAGACAATGGAAACGACCTGATCGGTGTTCTCCGTAACGAGTCCTGTTTCAGTGAATATCTCGGCAATTACGGCAGCCACCTCTTTTGATGCCGGGTCGAGCTCCTGGATATAGTGCGGGTAATGATGAAAGGCCATATGGACATGTGACGGTGCCACCAGTTGGCAGCCGTAATTTACCACGGCACGCAGAGCAGCCTTTTTCCCCAGGGTTCGGGCAATCTCATACTCGGTATCAATACCGTTCTGCCAGCTGACTACGTACATACCCTCTTTGTAAAAGCTTTCAATCGCCGATGCAATCAGCGGGAGCGCGTTTGCCTTGGCTGCAATAATAATAACCTCGGGATCGTGCTCGACCAGCTCATCAACATGGGTGCAGGTTCGGGTAACACCCTGCTGAAAGTTCTCCGCGCCTTCAATGATAATACCCGGGTTTACCGCTTTTTCAACCAGCTCGGGAATGATGTCGCAAAGCGTCACCTCATACCCGCCTTTTGACAGGTATGCCGCGACTATTGATCCGACCGGACCGGCGCCTATTACAGCAAACCTTCTGGGATTAAAACCGGAACCAGTTTTCATTGAATCGCCTCCCATGTTTATGGATACGTAATTCCCGGCCTTCGGAATCCGCCGGAAATCCATATCATCTTTTTGTTTCAACTCTTTTATTGCACAATATCAAAAGATTTCGCACTCAGTAACTTGATGTTATTCTTCTGCAACACCTTGACAGCCTTGTCATTATCACTGAAACGGAAAATCATGACTGCGGTACTCGGTGAGAACTCGGTCATGGCATAAGTGTACATAACCTTGACATTAGCGTCCAGGAGATGTTTGAGTATCGTGGCGAAGCTGTGCGGCTTGTCCTCGATCTCAACGGCAATTACATCATCAATTCTGGCAGGCATCTGCATTTTCATCAGAATACGCCGCGCTGTTGATACATTGGAAACCAGCAACCGCAGCAGACCGAAATCGCCGGTGTCAACCAGATTCAAAGCCCGTAAATTAACCCCTTCATTGCCCAGTGCATGGGTGATTTCATACAGCCGCTTGTGGCAGTTTTCGATTGAGACCGATATCTGCTTTATTTTCATTATGCCTCCATATAAATGGGTTTATGTTAGGGTTACGATTCCCATTTATGTTGTCGATGAAATTTAGCATATCACTTATGGTTTCTTCCCCGTCCTTCTCCTCATCCCCGTTCCCGATCGATTAACCCAACAAACCCTCCTAGGATTAAAGATGAAGAGGGCGGGGATGATCAATTATCAACAGATCTATTTTTCACCATACTTCTCTCTTAAAACCCGATGCAGTATCTTTCCGCTTCCGGTGCGCGGCATCTCCTCCGGCTTAATAAATATAA
>CAZIYW010000200.1:0-4907 GCA_964543525.1 uncultured Fibrobacterota bacterium
GGTGGCAGGAACTGGATCCGAATGAGGTGTATAAAGGAAAAATTACCAAGGGAACCATTGAAATAGATTTTTTAAATGAATCATTTGACACAGGTAATGCAATAGAAAACATTTTTGACATCTACGCTCATTTCAATCCGGCAACAGATATTAAACAAGATGAATTTTCGAAACAGACGGATAAGATCTCTTTCTCATATAATTCCGTAACAGGGCTGTTTTATATGAATATTACTCCATTTTTTAAACATTCCGGAGCAGTGGATATTTATAATCTCCAGGGAATCCTTTTAAGAACGATTTCATTCGGTCCTGCCACCAGACGTCTTTGCTGGGATGGCACAAACTCAGCAGGATATACCATGCTCTCGGGTGTGTATCTGTTCAGGCTCCATACAGACGATACACCGGCGAAATCGTCTAAATTCACTGCTACGCTGTATAAATGACATTTGATTGTAGCTGCATACGGGTGATAACTCTCTATTCCCGACTCTTCCTGAGAATTAAGTGTTACAGCCTGTTTAAATGAGGCACTGTAAAAAAGCCCATCTTCGGTAAGATGGGCTTTCTCATTTCTATACCTGCTGAACACTGTTATCGGGTGAACAAGAACTTCTTGATAACTGTACCCTGTTCTGTCCCGATACTGACAATGTGCATACCGGAGGAATATAATTCCGGCATAGCGTACCAGCCGCCTCTGGTGCTAACGGCAAATGATGTCAGCAGTTTTCCCTGTACATTCGATATGGTTACCGTATGTGCTCCCGTAAACGGGATATACATTATAGGTGCATCAGGTTTCTTACAGAAAGATATTCGATTGCCGGCTTCCGACAGATTAGTGATTATGCCTGTTCCGGTTATCGTGAAGGTGCTTGATTCACCTTCTCCGGCATTTCCCATGGCGTCATACGCATATATCTTTATCCTGCAATTTGTTGAAGCTTCATCCGGTACTGTCCATGCATACGTACCGGTATTATCGTCTGAACTGTCTATAAGCTCCCAGGTCGCGCCTCCTGTTGAAAAATAGACTGCCCGCGAAACTACTCCTACATTATCGGTGGCGGTCCATTCAATATTGTGAACGGCTCCGGCCTGCAGCTCGTCACCGCTTGAAGGTGAAGTCACTTCAACAACCGGCGGTTCACTGTCAATACCATCCAGCAGAGTGCCGATTTTTGAATCAAGACCGCTGTAGGCGTTGCTGAAGTTGTTCGGGAAATCTTTGCGGTATGCTATCTTCCCATCGAGGTCGACAGTCACTATAGTAGTGTAACTAGCCCGCCTTTTAATCGATACAATACATTTACGACCCTTTCCATCGTCCACGAGTCCTGGCAAAGTGATAAAAGGATATTTTTGCAAATATGCCTCATAATGCGGGATTCTCTCTTGTAAATTATCAGGCTCCGGGTAGGTTGAATTCGGATGTGCTTCCCAATGATATATATCATACATTGCGAAATAGGGATTGTCTTTATACTTCTCGTATATTCTTTCTCTTTCACGCGCCGCGCTGTACTGATCACAGAACGGCGGTCATGTTATACTGCCAAAAACAAATGTGACAATTTTCCTCCCATAAACTGTGTCGGCGCTGAATTCCATATCCTTATACCGATACATCTTAAAAGTAGGTGCATCATCACCGACATTTTGCCCGCTGGTCGATACAATGCTGCCCATACAGGCAAGAAACAATAAAACAGCAACAGTTTTTTTAAGGATACTATCCATAATGGTACCCCCTTTACATTAGAAAATGATTATGAATGTCTCCCCTCTCCGGTATCCTCGGTCGTTAATTAATAATATATTATAATTTTGGTTAATAATTAATATTTTTTTATTTATACTTAAAATTGTTTGAATTTTACTCTTTTTTCCTTATAATGAAAGGCAAATATTTAAATATTCCAATAAAATTTTGATGAAAAAAATATGACGGTTAACTTTTAATATATAAAATACAGAGATTCAAACAGAACCATTCGGGTGAGTTTCTACTTTTCAGGAATATCAGAGCTTAAAGGTATCAGACTCCAGACTACTCTGAAAGGAGTGCTGCCGTGATTCCTGAACGTATGCGGGCAGAGGGACGTGAAAAGGATACTGTCACCCTTTTTCAGTAAATATTGTGTATCTCCTTCAGTAATTAATAATACCGATCCTGAAATAACATATCCCATCAGCGAAACATCCTTTCCTCTTCCTTTTAAGGCAATTTCCTGTCCGGGTTTCAGTTCAAGAAGCAATAGCTCTGCGCCGTTTGGTGTTTCGGATTTATAGACAAGATCCTCGAAAAAGCTTTATCGTAATCTTCTCACGACCGCTCTTCCGGATGGTATATACGAATGGGATTGGTCCGGTTTATTGATTTCATCAAATTGGTCATATCCATCCCCATGGTATTGCACAGAGCAAACAGGGTGTTTACCGACGGCGATACAATGGAACTATCAATCTGACTGAGCATACTGGATGAAATACCGGATTTTTTAGCTACTCTCTGTTTTTCTTTTTTGGGGATACTATTGATGAGAACCTGCCCGGCGTCTGTTCGCTCTTTACTGTCACAAAAGATTGGATTGAAGAGGAAGTAACCTGGAACAATGCAACAAACAGTACTCCATGGGAAAAGACGGATCCGGATACCAAATTTTACAACTCCATGATTGGAGATACTATGGTATCTCCCGGGGGCTGCGATTTCACCCGCGAAAATCTGGTCATAGCCGATTATGCACCGACAAATGAGTGGGAGCACTACGACATCACTGATATCGTAAAAAAAATACATGCACATGAAATTAAAAATTATGGTTTCATGATAAAACAGTTTTTAGATCGAAAAATGCTGCAGCACAGTAGTAATCATGGACCAAGGGATAATTACGGCAAGTCCTACTGGTCATCCGAATATAAGGAAGTAGACAAGCGTCCCCAATTGACAGTAAAATATGAATAGACTGCTATCCATAAAGAGGCGACGGGAAATGGATTCGGTACCGGCATTATCTCCCGGCAAACGAACCATTCTGTCCTGCTTGACATCCCTTTTACCGGCAGATATCACATAGCTATCAGTAATTTAAAAGGTAGAAGAATTATTTCAGCACTGCACTGCAAAGGAAAAAACCGTATTGAAATCCCTTTAACTGCATTCTCATCCGGTCTGTACATTTTAACTGTGACCAATGCAGAGAGAAACAGTATCGGTACATTCCGGTTCGTAAAATAACCGTAAAGGTAATACAGATACTGTTTCCGGTTTCATGGTAAATATAGACAAATTTCTGCTCCGCATTCCGTTGCGCCCATGAATTCTCCATTTCAGCCGGGCTCAGCGCACCGCCGAAGTGAGATTCAGGGGCGCAACTGTCAAGTGATACCAGGAACTGATCAACGGTGTCACCGGAAAAGAAATACAGGAGTGAATCTCTATTTTTCAAAAATATCAAAACAGAGCGGGGACAAGCTCCATACGGCTTTAAAGACCGATTTACCGATATTTTTAAACGAATGCGGGCATAACGATTTAAAAAGAACACTGTCACCCTTTTTTATGATATATTCTGTCGTCTCTTCAATTACCATAACTACAGTACCGGTTATGACATATCCCATTACCAGCATTTCTTTCCCTTTTCCCTTCAACGATATTTCCTGACCGGGATTAATTTCCAGAAGCTGGAGTTTTGCACCGTTAGGGGTCTCCGACACAGAAACCAGGTCCTCAAAAACCGCATTGCTGTAATCTTCCCGTGAGCGCCCGTCAGGATGAAATACATGAACAGGATTTGTCTGGTTTATCGATTTCATTAAATTGGCCATATCCATACCCATTGTACTGCATATCGCAAAAAGGGTGCTCACTGAAGGAGATACAATAGAACTCTCTATCTGGCTGAGCATGCTTGACGATATACCTGACTTTTTAGCGACATAGGACTGGGTTAAACGGACACTTTCACGGTAATGTTTCAGCAACGGACCGATCTTTAATGCCGGATTACTGTTAGACGCGTTATTCATAATTGTTAATCACACCTTGTTTTGTAAAAAAAATATACACTAAAACATTAGTAGCGTAGAATTGAGTGGACCTGACTTATAGACATTTTGTTTTCTGAAGGTAAAATAAGACATCTCCCCTGCCAAAAGCAATTTCCATTCAAATTCAGCACACGATTTCCCAATGTATGCGAAATGTTCACAATATTTTATTCAGATTCATGATGGTTTTAGCGATTCAGAGCGTAAAATTGTTGTTTTGGGCAAAGGGGTGCTCTAACCCTTTAGGCAAAAGGCAGGTTTTAGGCAGGTTCAACAAAAGAGAAGTCGTAATAAGGTTCGGCGTCTGGTACAGATGCAGCTATTTTTGAGGGCGGCGGCCTTGGTGGATCTTTCCAGAGATTGCAGTGTTTCAGAATTTTGCGAATAACATCACCTTCCTCAATGAAGGATATAATCTTCATCGTGCCTCCGCATTTAGGGCACTTAAGTGGATCAACCTCAAAAACTGCTTTTATCAGCATTGCCCAAGTCATCCGGCGCTTTTTGCGATAAGCTGTATCAGGTTCTGGACTGTCGGCAGCATAGGCTTCTTCCCTTCGACAATAGCTCAGGGCATCGTTTCTCGTTCATCCCCCGCTTCTTGTTCGAATACCAGCCATAATATCTCACCTGATGCTCCCCTTTATTGGGGATATGCTGTGTGACTTCAGCGAGAAAATCGAGTGGATCAAACACCTTAAAATTCCGGGGAATGCCTGCCATTAAAGTCCCATCGCCTGAAATAGATTAAGATTTTATTGGTCGGGCAAAAACGAAAGTGTACTAATTTCTACTCCGTGGTCCCACTTCGTTCGAATGACATTTTCACTTTATAACATCTT
>CAZIYW010000201.1:0-4833 GCA_964543525.1 uncultured Fibrobacterota bacterium
TGCTTGACAAACACAAGAATCGTGTTATAATACGTGTATATTAAATAAAGCACACCCATGCATGATACACTCTCATTTCCTGGAGCCGCAGATGGTAAAAATTCTCGATTATTACGATTACCACAAATACCTTAGACGGTACTATGAAGAGCGGAAAGCGCTGGACAGCAATTTTTCATACCGCTATATTCAACATTATGTCGGTATTGATCCTGGATACCTGGTTAAAATCTTTCAGGGCCAGAAAGAAATCTCTCTCAAATATCTACCTAAACTTGCAAAACTGCTGCAGCTTTCAAAGCGCGAAACCCAGTACTTTGAACTAATGGTTCATTTCAGCAGAGCGAAAAAAAACAACCAGATTAAATATTACTTTGAAAAAATGCTCGATTTCCTTGAATTTGATAAAAAACGGGTTGAAACCGATAAATATGAGTTCTATCAGAAATGGTATTACACGGCAATTCGTGAGGCAATCGGTGTCTTTACGTTCCGCGGTGATTTCAATAAACTGGCAAAAATGATTCAACCGCCGATAAAACCGTCGGAAGCAAAAAAAACAGTGGAACTCCTGCTGAGACTCGGTTTCATTAAGAAAAACCGTGATAGTTCCTATGAAGTAACCTCCCGGTTTATTACCACCGGCGAAGAATGGAACTCCATCGCCATCCGTTCGTACCAGGAAGAAACTCTTAAACTTGCTCAACAGTCACTCAATACCATTCCCAAAAATGAACGCGATATTTCAACGTTAACACTGAGCCTATCACCAAAAGGTTTCTCCAGGGCTAAAGAAATTATTAAAAAGTGCCGGAAAGAAATGCTTGAAATAGCACACGGAGACATTGATGTCACCCGGACGTATCAGGTAAACTTCTCCATGTTTCCCGTCACTAAACCTGAAACGGGGGAGAAAAAATGAAATCAATACCCACAATTACTATAGGAGTATTCGTGTTGTCGGCGTTACTGCTGCGCTGTTCAACGGATGTTGCCGGCGGTCCCGGTACCGGAGCTGAAACAACAAACGGCTATGTCCTCTCTTCAGCACAGACACCCGCCGCCAATGTTGCGGTACTGGCAATCGATTCCAGAAAATGGCTTGAGTACAGTATCAACAACAAACCGGTTATCTTTGACAGCGCGCGCACCGACAGTACGGGATTCTTTGAGTTTGAGAAATCGCTTCCCAATCACTACAATATTCAAATTGACAACAGCAAGGAAGGTCTGTTCATTGCAGATGCTGAGGAGCTGTTTAACGATACAACGCACATTACCACCGTAACCCTTTCCCCCTATGCCACCTTTAAAGGCAGTATTAAAGATAACCAGTCGTATCTGGTCGATAACATTCGTATTGCCGGAACCAGCTACCGGGCAGCACTCCAGACAAACGGTTCCTTTACCTTTCACCGTATTCCGGCAGGCACCTTTTCCGTATTTGCCGATGTCAGAATCAGTAATGATACTGAAATGGTACTCATCAGTGTTGAAGAAATTGAGGCCGGTGAAACGGTCACACATAGCGATATCGAAATATTCGCCAATACGATTATTCTCGAAGACTTCAATGACGGTAATTTTGATGAAACGGTTCTCGGTGCCATTACCGGAGGAAGCTGGTACAGGTTTGGTGATTTTCAAATCGGCCACGGCAAATCAAAAATAGAGATCAGTGTTGACTCACTGGGAGCATATTCCGGCAGCAGCCTTCGTTCAAACGCCATACTCCGTGAGGGCTTCAAATATCCCTATGTCGGATTGGGCTTCTTTCTCGGTGAGAATAACTATAAAACCTTTAACCTTTCCGGTATGGAAAAACTGACATTCCGGGCAAAAGGAAACGGTACCGTACGGGTAAATCTTGAAACCTGTCTCACCGACAGCGCCTGCAGTGGCTATGATACCTTCGGTGACACGATCACCCTTGATACTGTCTGGAAAAAATACGAAATACTGCCTGATTCACTGGAACTGCTGATTAAAAAAGAAGACTTTCTATGGGTACAGGCGCGGGACAGGGTTATCCGTATTGAATTCGAGTTCATGGGAGATTTTAATCACTTATATGACTCGCTCGCCCTGCACCTGGATGATATCCATATTGAAGGTATGACTCTTGACGAGCTGCTGCAGTGATACCATTCGGAGAGTATCATGACACGTCCCGGAGCCGTTTTTTTATCCGGTGTTCTCACAAACACAATTTATTCCTCACTCTCCCCTTCAATGACTTCCCGCAACACCCGGTTCAAATCTTCAACCATATAGGGCTTGCTCACAACACCGGCAAACCCGAAATCACGGTAATTGGCCATGACCGGATCCGTGGAGTAGCCGCTTGATACAATAGCTTTAACGTTGGGATCGATATTCTTTATTTGAATAATGGTTTCTTTACCTCCCATACCACCCGGTATGGTCAGGTCCATCAGTATCGCATCAAACGGCCGTCCTTCATCCAGTGCTTTTTGGTATTTTTCAACTGCTTCAGTACCATCGGATGCAAACGTGACCTCATACCCGATTACCTTCAGGACATGTCCGGCAGCGACACGCACCACCTCCTCATCATCCATAACCAGTATCCGCCCGGTACCGGACAGCGGAACTTCCTCGGCCGCTTTCTTATCAACCATTTCCTGCTCCGATGCCGGCAAATACACATGGAATGTGGTACCGACTCCTTCGCGCGATTTCACAAAGATTAATCCATTATGCTTTTTTAATATTGAATAGCAGATAGTAAGACCGAGGCCGGTGCCGTTTTCCTTTGTTGTAAAGTACGGATCATATATTTTTTCTATATGCTCCTGAGGGATGCCAACTCCTTCATCAGTAATGGAAATCCTGACATATCTTCCTGGTTCCAGCGGTAAATACGCATTCGTCCCTTCAGAAACATACTCGTCAATAGTGATATTCTCCACTTTCACGGTTATAGTGCCGCCTTCCGGCATTGCCTGATCGGCATTGATAATCAGATTATTGATAACCTGATCAATCTGCCCCCGATCAATCTCCAGCGGCCATACATCAGCCGGGATGTCAAGGTTACAATCAACATTCGAGCCGCTGAGTGAAAAACCGACCGCTTCTTCAATAATCTCGGCAATAGATTGACTTTCCTTGATAGGTTCTTCCCCTTTTGCAAACGTTAAAAGCTGATTCGTAAGCTTGCTCGCTCGAAACGCCGCCTTCTCCGCTTCAATAATTAAATTGCAGGTGTCGCTATCTTTATCCAGGGACATCTTCGCCATAAACAGATTGCTGGTAATACCGGTAAGAATATTGTTAAAATCATGGGCGATACCGCCGGCCAGAAGACCGATTGATTCAAGCTTCTTTGATTTAAACAGCTCTTTCTCCATCTTCTGCTTCTCTGTAATATCACGAATGATAATGACCACGCCGATAATCTTTTTATCCCTGTCCGTAATGGGTGCACAACTCTGGGTAATCATCCTTTTAGAACCATCTTTCGCGGTAAGGACACTTTCGTTCAGAATATCAAACACGTCACCCGACTCGATTACTTTATGAATGATATCGTCACAGGCGACTTTTTTTGTATTGGTGGTAATCTGTAAAACATCAGACAGGGGAAGCCCGGCCGCCTTTTCCTGTTTCCACCCGGTCAACTGTTCGGCTACACTATTGAGAAAAATGACACGCCCCTGTATATCAACGGAAATAACCGCCTCTGCAATTGACTGCAGGGTGACCGTCAGACGCTCCTTTTCTGCAGCCAGTGCCCGCTCAATAGCTTTACGTCCGGTAATATCTCTCGTTACCGCCAGTAACGCAGCAGGCTTATTGGCACTGTCCCGCATCAGGGACACATTCACTTCAATAGAGAGCGTTGCGCCATTCTCGCGTACCAGCGTGTATTCCACCCTGTCAAGATGGCCGGTATCCATTACCTGTGTAATGTCACGCGAAGCCCTTTCCCGATCATCCGCCGAAAAAAAATCAAAAACATTCTTTCCGATAATACGTTCCATCGGTACATTATTAAACAATTCCCGCGTAGCAGGGTTGGCCATTAACACATTACCCTTTAAATCAAGCATGGTAATTGAGTCCGGTGAAGTCTGTACCAGGGTTTTATACTGCTCTTCACGGTCCCTTAGACTTTTTTCTACTTTTTTACGCTCGGTAATATCGCGAACAATACCGATCAGCGCCCTCGGGTTACCCGCAGCATCATTTATTGTTGATGCACTCAACTCGGCAAGAAACGATGAGCCGTCATTGCGAACGAGGGTATACACAATTTTCTTAATACTGCCCGTTTCCAGGGTTTTTTGTGCATTTACTTCGGCCCGCTCCCTGTCCTGCGGCGCTATTAAATCAAATGCGTTTTTCCTGAACAGTTCTTCCTTGGTCTCACAGCCGTGTAATGCAAGCGCCTGCTGATTAACCATAATAAAATTACCCGCAAGATCGGTAACCGTAATCGCATCAGGCGAGGTCTCTATCAACGTACGGTACAGCTCTTCACTCTCCGCGAGAGCATTCTCCGTTTCCGCGTGACGCTTTTCACCCTCTTCAAGAACGGCAATCCTTTCCTGTAGCTCCTGAATTTTCTGATTCAGTTTCTCGATTAATTCTTGCTCGTTACTCATAGGTAATCATATCGGGTCAGAATGAGTACTTCCAGTTACAGCTATCATTATAGTATATAATTATGGTATCATGGAATGCACGATAAATATATATTTCAGTGACGTTCTACTATTGGTAAAAAAAAAAGATTTCTCCTGTACTAAATAATTAGTAGCGTAGAATTAAGGAGACCTGCGCCATAATCTGATACCCTTGATTCAG
>CAZIYW010000202.1:0-4781 GCA_964543525.1 uncultured Fibrobacterota bacterium
GAAAACACTATTTTTACTTTTTTTAAAAAGGAGTTGACATAGAATGTCTCCTTTATGATAGATAGAGTCGATGAATGTTGGTTGTGTTTCATTTATAATATTGTAGATTTCAATTTCATATATTGGGAAACCAGAGCCGCTTGATTTTATGTAGAGATGTGAATTTATTATTTTGATACCCCATAAACCAACATGTTGAGTACTGAAATTGTATTCATTAGTAAATGATTTGCCACCATCATAGGATATTTTCTGAGTTGTTTTAAATCCTCCACTTGAACCACTGTTATAAAATCCCAACACAATATTCGAATCCTTTGCTGCAATAAAATGTTTATCGGTAAGTGTACTATTAAGATTGTCCTGCATTAACTCCCACACATGCGACCCCACACCCACACCCCACGAATAAGTCGAATCATCATACCCGTCACTTACCTCGGCGATCACGGTAAATGAATCGGCATCATCAAACACGGTTCGGTCAATTTTCCAGGTAACCTTTCCGGTACCAGTATTATACGCCATGCCGTTTGGTTTTTGAGTCAGGGTAATTGTTATCGGATCGATATCCGGATCCTGTGCTGTTAGCGAGGTTTCATAGGAGGTACCCACATCGCAGGTTGTATCATGCGGTTTTGGATCGGTAAAGTAGGGAGTGCGGTTTACATTATTGACGGTTATATTTACAGTATGGGTGTTGAACAATCCCGGTTCGGTTTCATCGACCGCTTTAGCAATAAGGTCGGTAAGGAACTGAGGGGAAGCGTTTGTTGCGACGGTGTAGGAGGGACTTACTGTCAAAGTATAATTGTTGTTGCCGTTATCCGTTACCGTTACCCAGGTTGGTGGAGATACCAGTTCCAGTGACGGCGTGGTACCGTCCGGGTCGCTTATGATAAAGGTAACATTCTGGGTACCGCCTTCATTAAGCGTTACCGTGGTAGTCGGTGTGGTCGGCACGTCAAATACCGGTGGATGGTTAACCGAGGTTACTGTTATAGTAAATGTTGTTACGGTTGATGTATCGATACCACCGTTTGCGGTGCCGCCGTTATCCTTGAGCATGGTTTTCACCTCAATTGAGCCGGAGGCGCTACCAGATGTGGTAAAAGTAAGATTACCGGTGGCAGCATCAAGGTCGGGTGAGACGGAAAAGATACCGGCGGTGTCTATTGATACCGTCAGAAACTGCACACTCTGCGACAATTCATCGGGAGGCCCGGAACTTATATCGGTTGCCCATCCTGCGATGGTTACAGCGCCAGTATCCTGATGCACCGTGATATTATTACCGGGTAGAAAATACGGCGGATCATTTACCGGTACAACAGTTAGAACAATCTCTGCTGTCGATTCTCCGCGCAGGGTGTCCCGTATGGTATAGGTACAGGTATCAATACCGTTTGAATCCTGTGACGGCGTATAAAGAACCTTGCTGCCGGTGATACTGCATGCACCGAATTTGCCGTTTGATACAGCAGATATATAAATGGAATCACCGTCAGGGTCGCTGTCGTTTGCCAGTACTTCAATGAAGCACGTATTGTCTTCAAGCGTTGTAGCTGTATCTAGTAACGCAACCGGGAATTGATTTACATTTCCCACCGCGACGGTAATAAGAGGCGCCTTTGTTGTGTCTGTGCTGTCGGTTACCCAGATTTCAACCACATAATAACCGCTGTCGTTGAAAGTGGATTGCCAGATAAATTGTGAATCGTTAAAAATAACCGGGGCGTTATCCGGCAGGGTGTTCCGGGCGAGAATAAACCAGATTGAATCGTTATCAGAATCCAGTGCCTTAAAAAAGATGGTCAGTGCGGAGTCTTCAGGTACATAATAGTAATCGTCAGGGAGACTGTCGATAAACACAGGGGGACGGTTTTGATTAGTCACAGTTACCTGTAAAACAACTAAACTGGTATCTTTCTTATCAGAGGACCTGATAGTCACATGATACAAACCGGTTGCCTCATAATCAGGATGGTAGATATAGGTATCATTGATTATAGTGTCGCCGATGGGAATTGTATCCGCCAAGAAGTAGTAAATTGTATCTCCGTCAGGATCGGTGCAGGAGTCTGATACAGTAAGGGTGCAGGCCGAATCTTCCGCCAGTGTTATATGCATGGTATCCACGGACCAGACGGGAGGATTGTTTTCCGGTGGAGTAAGTGACAGGGTGTCTTTCCGGCTGGTATCTGCACCAAAAGTGTTTGTCACAATACAGTAATATAATCCTGTATCGGAATAATGCAGTGTATCGAAAGTGATTGAATCATTTGCAGCGCCGGTAAGTGGTGACCCGTTTTTATACCATAGGTAGTTCAGGGTGTCACTACCGACGGCTTGGATGAATATACCATAGGTCGAATCCTTTTCTTTAGTGCCGAAACGCCTGATTTCTTTATTGTTGAGTATGACCGGTCCCAGACTGTCTCCTACTGTAATGTTTAATGAATGATTAAGACTGGTATCAGCACCAAAATCATTGGTTACTATACAGGAATAAATACCGGTATCATTAAAAGATAAGGAAGGTAATATAACCGAATCGTTATCAATTGTTAATTGCAGATTGTCTCTATACCATTGGTAATTAAACGGCTCAGAACCTTCGACTTCAATGTATATGAGGTAGGATCCGCCGTATTCGGCAGTTCCTGCAAAAAGAATTGCTTTACCGTTACCGATTGAGGGAGGTTTATTAAATGATGGTTTTACCGGATCACCACAGGAGAAATAGACAGCAATGACGCATAAAATACTGCTACAGAGGGTGAAAAATATGTTTTTCATTTTAATCATGGTTACAAATCTCCTCTATACTCTTGATAAAAGGTATGTAATCACAAAATAGTACATTTCAACGGAATAGTCTGTGATGGATATCACAATACATATTTTTTATAAAATCTATAATGCCGCCAAGAATTATATATTTTAATTTACTCTATATAACCGGCTATAAAAAAAAGAGGCACAGTATGTCTGATGAAAAAAAATCCCCTATAGTATCTACTTCAGTAAGTATGAATACGGGTAAAAAAAAGGAGGTCCCGCAGGAGCAAAAAGCTGCCTGTAAAAAAGTTTCGGTACCCTGGCATATTCTGGTATGTGCGGATTTCGGATTCGTTTCCGATGCACCGGAACAGGTTCGGGCCGCATCATTGAATGAATTTCTGGAATCCCATAATATTGTTCTGCGCGGAAATATCGAATCGTCGCTGGCAGGAAGGCCTGTTTTTGTTGAATATTCTGTTCGCGATAGTAAAGATTTTTCCTCAACTGCGGTGCCAAAAAATCTCACCTTTACTGCAGACCTGAACAGGCTTACGTCACTGTTGCAGGATGTGCTTTCCGGATCTGTTTCCCGTGTTGATGCTTTAAGTGCGATCCATAATCTGGAGGGCTGTTACGAATATAAAACAGAGGCTCTAAAACTGCTGCATGTAGCGCCTCCCGCCTCAGGACAGTCGAAACAGTCACTACCGCTGAGTAAAGAGAAATCGTCGGCGCTCGATTCGATACTTGATTCTGTATCTATAGAAACTTCAGATGAGGAGAAAGAGGAGAAAAAGTCATCAGCGGTCGATAAACTCACTGAGGCGCTGGTGGGCGGCACTGAGTCATCGTTGCCGAAGCAGAAGATTCAGGCCTTTATAGATCGTATTGAGGCGGAAATGGAAAAGGATTTGATGAACGTACTTTCTAAGCAGTTCTTTCATGACCGTCGTGCATCATGGGCCGGGTGCAGGCATGCGGCAAAAATAATCGGGAGAAACAATGACGTTTCGTTGTCGATATTTTCAGCGCCCTTTGCCGATATTGATGCACAGTTTTCCGGGATTTTTAACACGATGATAGAGCAGGGGACACCGCCGGATATAATTCTCCTCGATTACCCTATGCTGGTCAGCAATTCACATGCGCATCTTCTTTCACGCATAGGGAAGCTGGCGGAATCGCATCACGCCATGGTGATATCCTGTTTTTCTCAGGATGAACCTTTTATCTCCCGCATTCCCGGCGCTGATACATTAAAACCAATCTTCGAAGAACCGCACTTTATCCCGTACCACCGCCTGCGGAAAAATTCTTTTGCCCGCACTATTTGTATGGCCGCCCCTCATGCTGTTATTGATTCCGAGGATATAGAACCGGTCGCCGCAGGAGGCGGCTGGCTGGTGCTTTTTTCGCTGGTGCAGCGCATTTGTGACGGGCGATCGCCCTTTTCAGGCGGCATTACCCTCTCCGATACCGGCATAACTGCGGAATACCCCCTGCGTCATGCAAAGGGAATGAATCATAACCACACCCTGGAATCCCTGGAGATGGGTATCACTCTGCTCTCAGATATTCTCGCCACGAAAGCCGGAGTACCGGCAGTATCCATTATAGAGTCGGAAGGAATTGCCTCACAGTACTGTTCATTTGCGTATAATCTTCTCACCAACAGGCTGCTTAAAATTACCGGTACAGTTATCGCTGAAGGTGGCGGAGACCGGCAGGAGATAGTTGCACGCCTCCGCCTGGGACTACTCGAATTCCTTGACGGTTACCGTCTTCTCCATTCAGAGGATGAAGTTATGGTCAGTGCCGGGGATTCCGGGGAAATTAACGTTGCAGTTGATTCTCAAAAGACGGTTGATGAGTATCCGGTGCAGATTCAATTCTCGGTGAACTTGTGAACCCGGAAAGGGTGAAAAAATTTTTAAGTAAGGTATGGGAGAAATATTTCCCTTATATCAGCATTACAATCTTTTCAGACTTAAAATATT
>CAZIYW010000203.1:0-4546 GCA_964543525.1 uncultured Fibrobacterota bacterium
ACCGAGATAATACCTGAGAATATGCACCTGATAAAACAGCGCTACTGCAGGAGAAGTAGTGAGAGCATCTGTATTTCTTTTTTACAGTATAACGGGTTATTTCTCTGTAGAAACCAGTTCCTCTTCAGTATTGTAGATTCTTATCAGTGAATCAAAATCTATTACCGTAAGAAAATCGTGAATATCTTTATTGACGTTTATCAACGCAAGGGTGCCGCCTCTATCTTTTATACTCTCCCAGCAGCGAACAATTACTGCTCCGGTCTGTGAGCACAGGTAGGAACCGTTTTTAAATTGTATGGCAATGTGGAGCACATTATCATCCAGCAGTTTTTCTATCATGGGCTCTAAATCGGTGATATTTGAGGTAAGGTGGAGAACTTCATTAATTTTGATGATGTGGTATTTTCCATTTTGATAACTCTCAGAAAACATAACCCGTCTCCTTAATGCACCATGGATGTTAATAAACCACAATATAAATTAAATTATTACCACTGAGAATTGCCACTATAAGAAATCGTTCGGGATGTTTTTTTCCACACCGTGCTCAGGAAAAAATGAATCGATAGACAGGGTAGCCCGAAAATACAGGTTTGTCAATGAACGAATACTTGCATTAGTGTGTCCCACAATAGTAAAATTTAAGAACAGGTATGAAACATCCATAAAAAGGTATTAGCAAGTAATGGATCTTGATTCTTCCATTCTTATTGTTGATGATGATGAGATGATGTGCAGCTATATCCAGTATGCGCTTACCTCCAAAGGATTTAATACCCATACGGCTCTGAATATACAGGAAGCCAAGCGAATTGTACAGAAAGAATCCATTGATTTGCTGATAACGGACATTCAGATGCGCGGAGGCTCCGGTATTGATCTGTTACGCTTCATCCGCTCCTATTTTCCCGTCATCCCTACCATTGTTATCACCGGTTTCCCCGGTGAAGAATACATAAAAATAGTTGAGGAAATGGAAGTTGATGCCTTTCTCACAAAACCGTTCAGTATTGATCAAATCCGCTATTCGGTACTCAAAGGACTTGAAAAAAGAAAGAGGGATATTGAACATCTTGATATATCCGAACATGTCAGTAGCACTGATACTATGGGCCTTATAGGAAGTTCCCAGTATATACAGCACCTACGGAGAAAGATACGTGATCTGGCAAAGGGAGATTTTCCGGTACTGATTCAGGGACCTTCAGGTACCGGTAAGGAAATTGTCGCAAATGCCATTCACCGATACAGTGCCCGAAACAAGATACCTATTGTGACCATTAATTGTGCCGCAATTCCGAAGGATCTTGAAGAATCTGAGTTCTTCGGACACACCAGGGGCGCCTTTACCGGGGCACACCGGGATAAAAGTGGTATTGTCGCAGCGGCGGATAATTCAACCCTGTTTCTTGATGAAGTGGCAGAATTGTCACTCGGAGTCCAGGCGAAATTGTTACGGGTCCTGGAAAATGGAGAATATTTACGTATAGGAGAGACCTCACCGAAAAAAGTTGATATTCGTATCATAGCTGCGACAAACAGAAATATAAAGAATATGGTTGATCAGGGTGCTTTTCGGGAAGACCTCTATTTCAGGCTGGGAATTATTCTCACTACGAAACCTCTTGAAGAGCACAAGGAGGATATACCCTTTATCGTGCGGCATCTTATGCAAAACAATACACAAAAAGATTCCCGTTACCCGGAACTGATTACCTCGGAAGCTATGAAATTACTGGTTGAGCATTCATGGGCGGGTAATATCCGTGAATTGAAACAAACCGTAAATCTCTTGTGTCATACCGGTATGGGGAAAAAAAGAATAAATATTGCCGATGTCAACTCTTTACTCAATAAAGGAAATATTGATACAAATCCGGACATCACCTATAGTGAAGAAAAAAAGAAATTCTTGACTGAATTTGAAATAGATTACTTCACCAAACTGCTGAAAAAATACAGCGGTAACCTGTCGCAGGCAGCTAAAGCTTCGGGTATGCATCGACCCAATCTTATAAAAAAACTAAAAATACTCGGTATCTCTCCCGATGAATTTCGCATTCATCATTAAAATCAGGCGGGAGCAATCAAAGAATAAATCCCCCTGAAAGGGAGAAATATTTGCATTGCCGAATTGTATAAAAATGCTGTTGTATTCTCGCTTTTTTCCCGCAGATATGCTTTTATTATGAAAATCACCTTTCTAACCTGTTAGTGACCAGGTATGTATCATAGATATACACTCTGTTAATTTTTTTGTAACGATATGAAATACATGCTGTTACAGGAAATAATTATTTGACCCGGATACTCCGGTTATCGGTGGTGTAGCATTAAGTATACAATTTTGAATAATTGTATTTGACGGACTGCCATTTGAGTATAATACACGACTGAATAAATCCCACAATACGGATATGGTTGCCTAAGGTATTATCAATACCATAGATACAAAATACGATTAAATACGCAACCCGATAGGTTACTAACCGGTATCTGTAAATTTTTCCACAGGATTTCCTGATATTTTAAAAACGGTTCGATTTATTCGATTAACTGTAGTTGAAAATATACACTTTTCACAATGAACTATCGATACATCAAGGCAGAACGCTATCTATCTGTATGTATTACAGGTTGTTATAGTAGTTGGCATCATAATTGAATGTCTTTTATCCACTATTATGCTACTGTCTGTTGGAACCGGTTATACAGGGGAAAGCCGCTATGAAAAAAAGAATACTTATTGTTGATGATGATGCTTTTTATCGCCGTTTGATGGTAGATGTCTTTAATCGATATAATTTTGAGATTGTCACTGCTATAGACGGTACCGATGCGATGAATTTCGTTGCCAAACATCTGTTTGACCTGATAATACTCGATTATCATTTGCCGAGAAAAAACGGTGATGAAATAATGCGGGAAATGGCTGAACGATGTATTGATGCGCCGGTAATTGTTATAACTGCCGATGATACTATCGAAACCGAGAGGACTATTCGAAGCTTCGGACCGACATATCTTTTTGTTAAGCCTTTTGAAATAAAAGACCTGTGTAAAGTAGTCAATAAACTGTTTGCACCAAAAGTGAAGATACCTTCCTGAAAAGCATGAAGACGATGGTATGGAAAACAGTAAATAGGAGTGAGAATGACACATAAATATGAAAAAGCGGATTTGAAAATGGTATGGCGTGCCGGACAGGAATTGTATATTATTCCTACATTGTCAATTATTGAATCCCTCCGGCCTACTATTGATCAGATTGAAAAAATGCTTTAAAAAGGCGAAGCGATCAAGGTCCGCGGCAATCTCCATCCCCTGGTACGTCTCGGCAGCATGTTTAACGGCGGCAGTGACGCTATTTTTGTCCATGAAGTGACCCCTGACGGTTCCGGTTTGATTCAGGAGGTCAATGACGTTGCCTGTTCTCTGCTCGGGTATACCCGTGAGGAGCTTTTATCGAAGCGACTCAGGGATATACGGCATCCCCAATATGCTTCGGCAGGAAAAAAATTACAAAAAAAACAAACATGCTCTTTTTGAATCTGCTTTAATTAAAAAAGACGGCACTTCTATTCCTGTAGAGGTGAACGGGCATATATTTGAGATTAACGGGCAGAAAGTCTCATTATCAATGGCGCGGGATATAGCCGAACGAAAAGCCGCGGAAAAAGAGAATGCCGAGTTACGGGAGCAGTTACATCAGAGCGAAAAACTGTGTGCTGTTGGAGAACTGGCCGGCGGTATCGCCCAAATATGCTCGGCGCCATTTCCGGATATGCGGATCTAATTGAAGCGGCCAATAGAGACGGCCGGGGCAAACCGGTAGATAACGCGCTTGAAAAGCGGATAAAAATAATCAGCAGGGCGTCAAATCGCGCCGCAGACCTTGTGGCGAAGCTGCTTGCCTTCTCGCGGCGGGGAAAATTCAGAAACATCCACCTGGATATTCATGATATTGTAAACGATACGGTTTCTCTACTCGAAAGAAGTATCGACCGGAAAATCCTGATAAAAAAGAATCTTACCGCTGAGCAGACTGCCATTAAAGGGAATTCGTCACAACTCCGGAATGTACTGCTGAATATCTGTATCAATGCCTGTGATAACCCGGGATAATAAAACGATTGTGGAATTAACCGGGGGGAGAGGTATATGAACCGTGAAGGTATTAAAGTGCTGGTTATCGATGATGATATAGATTTCCGGGAATATGTCGCTGATCTGCTTGAATCCCGCGGATTTGTTGTTTTCAACGCGGGAAATGGCAAGGAGGGTATAGATATTTTAAAGAATGAAAGTATCGCCATTCTCCTTACCGATATGATTATGCCGGAACATGAAGGTGTGGAAACAATCATGACGGTAAAATCGGTTTAACCGGATATTAAGATTATTGCCATGTCCGGGGCCATGCGTCAGGAGACCTGTCTTCAGATTGCGGGAGGGCTCGGTGCGCAAGCGACACTCTAAAAAACTTTTTGGGAGTATGCTCTTAAATACCCCTGATATATTTCTAGTTTGTGATTAAAAATGA
>CAZIYW010000204.1:0-4501 GCA_964543525.1 uncultured Fibrobacterota bacterium
ACTTCGATGATGCTTATCAATATGTTTCTGCAAAAAGAAATAAATTACAATTAATAAGCTATGATAAAGATTTTGACAGGACAGATACGGGAAGAAAAGTTCCTGCCGATATCATAAAATAAATCCCTTTTTGTCTATAAATCTTCAGGATAACAATTACGAATAAAGTCTGGCTATATAACAACTTGGTTTTTCTATCGTTTCATAAACCGGTACGGTTTAGCATAATGACTGTCAAAAAATCAGATAGGTATTGCGTTATATTTTTAAAAGCCGATATTCTAATAAAAATTGTACCAAATGAATAAAAAACCAAAATGGACCGGTAAAACATACGGCACGCGAATCGGGCATACCTCTTTTTTTATAATAGCCCGGTTTTTCAACCGTTTTGTTGCCTCTTTTTTCCTGTTACCTGTAAAATTATTCTATTTTTTCTTTATTCCTAAATCTCACGATGGTGCAAAGCAGTTTTTTTGTAATGTATTTCCGGGCATTGCTGCCTGGAAATTGTTGGTTTTCAGTTACAAACGGGTGAGTTCTTTTGCGGATTCACTGTTAGACAAGGTTTACCTGCAGGTAGGGGGCGGCAAAGGCTTTTCCGTGGATTTTCCCGGCACAAAAAATGTTCTTGATGCCCTGGAACTGAACAGGGGAGTGATTGTTCTCAGTGCACATATCGGTACGTGGGAGGTGGCGAGTCGTTTTTTCTCCCGGCTTCAACGCAAGGTATCCGTAATAGTATATGAGGCTGAGCGTCCGGAAATAAAGCAGATACAGAGACACTTGGCGGGATCAGAGGAATTGCCCTTTACCTTTATTTATATTAATGAGCCTGTGGAGGCAATCATTCGCATTAAAAATGCACTAAATCGAAATGAGATAGTGGTAATGCACGGTGACAGAACAATGGGTAAAGGGATTGAGCGCTCTTTTTTTGGGAAAAAAGCTGTTTTCCCCACCCTGCCCTATTCCATTGCCGCGAAAACCGGCTCACCGATCGTTGTCGCATTCTGTGTCAGGTTGAAAAGCCGGATGTACCGGACGGTAACGTATCCCTTTTATACGGTAATGGATGATACTTCCGAATCGATAGTAAAGGGATTGCAGCACTATTGTTCCCGGCTTGAAGAGATAATACGTGAGTATCCTTTTCAATGGTATAATTTTTATCGGTTCTGGGATTAGCTTATGGGTCGAAAGAGAAGAGCACTTCTTTTTCCGAATACCAATACTCTTTCACATTTTACCCGTGCACTTTCTGTAGCGGAGTGGCTCGATGCACACGGGTTTGAAGCGCATATCGGGCTTTCTTATTCGCGGCGATTCTGGGCTGCACGATTTTATAACCGATGTCATCGCATATCGGAATTATGGGAGCCATCCGGTATTCCTTTCCCCTGTCTCAAATGGTTTTCCAACAAAAATCATATACAAAAGTGTATTGAATCTCAGGAAGTTCTTATTCGGGAAATAAAACCTGATGTTATCATTGCTGTTTTTGATTTTGTGTCCGCTGTGACATCGGGGAATATACCTCGTATCAGTATCAACGGATACTGCATGCTGCCCATTTATCATGGGGTACTGGGGTTTGATGAACAGCAGTCGCCGGAACGCGATGAGCAGAAACGGATATTTGAAAACTTCTGGTCGTTCAGTGCACAGCCCTTTATCGAACCGTTATATGCAAGAAATAAACCGTCAGTGAAACATGCTAATGAACTTCTTGTGGGTGATATAAATTGTATTTATGAAATTGATGCAATATGTTGTCCGCAGATGGAACGCGACACCTATCGCTTTGTCGGCCCCATTATCTGGGACGGATGGGACAGTCTGGGTGAAATCCCTCCGTGGCGGCATGAACCGGATAAACTTACCCTGTATCTCAATTTCGGTACTCTGGCGAAAGATAAAAAGATGATGAATATGCTGATCAGGCGGTGTGTCTCAATCGGTGCCCGGGTCCTGGTCAGCTCCGGTATGAAAGGCTTGATTGAAACTTCCGATACGGTATTCTGCAGACCGTTCATTTCGCCTCGTTATGCAACGGAAATTTCCGATATTGTTGTCTGTACCGGTGGGGTAGGGTCATGTTATTCCAATCTTTTACACGGTATACCATCGCTGGTTATTCCGACCCAGCCTGAGCAGGCCACGAACGGGTTGAAGATGCAGAGGGCAGGCTGTGGACGAATTCTTACCCATAACGTAATATTTATCGGGGACCTGCAGCAATTTAACCGTGCCTTCGATTTCGCCGGATTTTGTACTATATTGAATGAAATGGTCACGCAGGTTCGCAATAATCAATTTACCCGCCTGCCTGAGATACAGCAAATTGTTCAGCAGTATCCTACCCGGGAATTAATACGTGAGGCGGTAAACGAGGTAGTATGAATTCTCAGGTAACTGCTCTCTGCATTCATGGTATGAATAATGGTACTTCGTGGTGGAAACCTGTGAGCCGGTATTTGCATAAATGTAACATTGCAACGGTCGTACCGGAACTGCCGTCGCTTGATGAGCATGGCCCGGAAGCGTGGGTTGAGGCAGTACTGGAAGAAATTCCGCCGGGTCCTTCGATTATTATCGGTCACTCCCTGGGAGCAGCAGTTGCAATTGAAGTCACATGTCGTCACCACTTTGAGATGGTGGTACTTTTATCGCTGCCCCCGTTTTTGAACAATTTTACCCCGCCGCCTCCTCCGCGGAACAGTGTTTCAATGGAAGGGGTTGCCCGGGTTGCGCGGTTCATGAAAAGGGCATGCCTCGAATCGTCGCATACAATTGATACCTATGCGGTGCATATTGTCGGCGATAGTGACGAGTACGTCCCGCTTGAGAAAGCGGCGCAGCTTCCCTTCAAACTGGTTGTGGTAAAAGGTGTGTCCCATGAACTAACCATGTCGAAAAAGGCGATTCGGGAGATAGGCAGGACCATTCTTACCTCACCCTGCGGTATTACCCATTGTGATCCCGGATTACGTTCTGTCCTGCTGTCTGATAAGGGCACGCTCACGCTGCCGGCTCTGTATGAAACAGCACCGCAGCCGGTACGGCTTGATATTGAAATTACCACCCGTTGTCAACTGTGCTGCCCGGCCTGCGCGCGGACGTTATACAGTAGCGATATCGTTCCTCAGGACATGCCTGCAACGCTGTTTGAAAAGGTGATCGGTGACATGACGTACATACGGGAGCTCTTTTTTGTTGGTCTGGGAGAGCCGCTGCTTCATCCCGATATCACACACTTTGTGCAGTATGCTGCGCATCGGAAAATAACGACAAAGCTGGTCACTAACGGCCTTGACGCCACGCCTGATCTGCTTGAGAAATTGCACCGGAGCGGGTTGAGTGAAGTCACTTTCAGTATTGATACCACGGATCCTGACCTGTTCAGGCGTCTGCGGGGAGGTGCGTCGCTTGCTGTGGTGCTGGATACTATTAGAAATGCTCCCGTCAAATTAACCCGATCGATTTTTGTTACTCTTTCGCAGGAGAATTACCATACACTTCCCGGAGTAATCGATCTCGCGGTTGAGCTCGGCCTTCCGGCGGTTGCACTCTCCGACGTCAATTTTCCCGAGAATCAATCAGGATCGGTCCACCGGTTAGCTGAGAAAGCAGTGCTGTCTCAGGCGATTCGCTATGCCCATCAAAAACAGATTGTGCTGATATCCCCCCATTTTCATAATATCAGTGACATCCCGGCATATTACCGTCATTTCATGATTACCGACCCTGCTGCTTTTTCGGAACGAGCGGCAAAGCATACCCATTGCCTTTCACCCTGGCGTATCGGAGTGGTTGGTGTTGACGGCACGCTCACCCCGTGTAATTGTGCACCGAAAGAGAAATGCGGCACTGTGGCGGACAACCCGTTTTCTTTACTGTGGAACGGTGAGGCGATGCACAGGTGGCGACAATCCGTTATGGACGCATCAAATCCGCTTTGTAAAGGTTGTCCCAGGTATTGATATGGTAAAGAATCAATGCCGTAATGATGATAATAATGACCTGCACCGGTTACTCGTAAAAAAAGCACGTAAACACTTTTACACCTTCAACGGGATTTTTACTTATTTTGTTACTTTTAAAAATGTACAATTGTTCTAACAACCATCCAGGGGAGAGTGGAATATGAAGTTACAACGGTATTGTTTCCTTTTTGTCGTTGCTGTCTTTCCAATAGTTTTTCTCGGTTGCATGATTAAAACGTTGAATGGTACTATTGTATACAGAACGCCTGATACGGCTGAACAGGAGGCGGTAAAAGAGGGGAAAACAGTGCGTAAACGTGCTCAATCGCAGGTAATCCCGCATTCCGGAGAACCGTCATTATACGCAGGTTTAAGGCGCAGCTCATACGGGTTAACAAAGAGAAACGCTGCGGATGCCTGGTGGGCGGTTCGCGCCAAAGAATTCGCCGCAAGTATTGCTGCGAATATCGAAGGTATCGGATATGTGCAGCCGGTAATTATCCAGATTGTCTCGG
>CAZIYW010000205.1:0-4436 GCA_964543525.1 uncultured Fibrobacterota bacterium
GTATATGAAAACGGGTGATTTCCAGAAAGCAATTGATCCGTTGAAAAAAGTACATACCCTTGCACCCGGCGATCTGAAGATTCTCAAATTATTGACCAAATGCTACACCGAAACGAAAGATGCAGGCAATCTTATCCGGGTGCTGGGAAAGAGAATAAAACTTGAGCCGAAAAATTTCTCGCTGCACATACAGTTGGGTAAGCTGCTTCTGAAAGCGGGGAAAACCGATGATGCCATTAAAGTACTTGAACTGGCATGCAAGATTAAACCTTCGGATGCAAAAACACATATTATGTTGATAGATTTGTACAAGAAACAGAAAAAGAATACCCTGGCCATGGAGCATATCAACGCAGCCCTGAAATATAAACCGAATGACGCTGACCTGCATTTCAGTAAGGGGCGCTACTATATTGCAAATAATGACCTTGCCAAGGCAAAAGCCGCATTCAAGAAAGCGGTTGCACTCAGGCCGAAAGACGCTAGTGCCCGGTATTATTACGGCAGCCTGCTTAAGAATGAAAAGCAATACAAAGCGGCATATACGCATCTCTCCCAAGCGGTTAAGTACGAATCGAAGAACCCGGATTATCTGCTCAGCCTTGCTCAAGTGGCACTGAAAATCGGTAAAAAAAGTCAGGCGACGCGCACCGCACTGCGAATACTCGAAATTGAACCTGAAAATCCCAAGTATGTCCAGTGGGCAGGTAAAATTTACTTTGAAGCCGGGGATATGAATAATGCCGAGCAATTCCTTCTTGAAGGTCTCCGGATGGATCCCAATTGTGCGTTTTGTGACGAATTGCTCGGATCAATTTACTACGGTACACAACAGTACGGAAAAGCCGCCCAATACTTTGAAAAAGCCGTCAGGAAGAATGCACACAATGATTCTATGCTGGTACTTCTTGCCAATACCCTTATGCTCAGCGGTGATGCAAAAAGAGCTCTGGTATATTACGAACAGGCATTTACCAATAACCCAAAGAATGATGAAGCATTTTATCGGGTTCTCAGCTGTAATGTTGAAATCGGCAATAAAAATAAAGCGCAGTTAATTTACAACAACAACAGCAAGGGAAGAGCCAAGACCGCGTGGACCTACCTCGCACAGGGACTGATAGGTGAAATTGACGGCAAGACTACCGCTGCACTGTCTGGATACCGAAATGCACAACGACTTATGCCGAAAAACTCTGAAGTCCAACTGGGACTGGGGCGCGTCTACCTCCAGCAGAAGAAGTATAATCAGGCAATTGAGGCATTCAGCAAGGCCATGGTAGAAAGGCCTGAGGACATTGCTATTTTCGCCGGTATGGGGAAAGCCTACTATGGATTGAAGAATTACAATGATGCATTGGAACTGTTTAAAGAAGTACTCACTAAACAGCCGAGACATCCCGATGCTCTTATGTATTCCGGTATGATTTACAGTAAAAAGAAACGCCACGATAAAGCAGTGGTCCTCCTGGAAAAAGCGGTTGACTATAATGAAGGAGTACCTGAACTGCACTACGCCCTGGCAATTGAATATCTGGCAGTATTGCAGTTTGAGGATGCCATTAACAGTTTTCTGAATGTTCTTAAATATGACGATACTAAAGCGACAGTGGTATATAAAAATGTTGGTGATATCTGCTACTATAAATTAAAAGACAACCGGAACGCCAAGAAATATTATGAGAAATACATTAAAGCCGGCGGCACTAACTCCAAAGTCAGGCAGATATTGAAGTCACTGTAATAAAACAGGTACCCTGCAGTATACTGCAGGGTACCTGCCTCCCACCCTGTTCCCCAAGCCAGGACTAATTCCTATTTAATATTAACTATTCTGAGATTTTTGGTATATCGCTTCTTTCCTTTTATGTCAATACGGGCGACGTAGTATCCTGCGCCAAGCTGGTAATCGAATTCCCCGGTGGTGAACTGTACCGTATATTTCCCTTTGTAAACCGCACCGTTATAGAGCGTCTTCAGCATCCGTCCGTTAAGGTCGAAAATTCTCAGAGTCGCTTTACCGTCAACAGGAGTGGTAAAAGCAATATTCCCGATGCCCCGGAACGGATTAGGATAGCACCGCATAGCGAATACCAGATTGTTCGTTACCGGTGTATGGATAATCGGTACGATTACTCCTCCGGTGTCGTAAAAATTGACAACCACATCATTGTCCAGCACGACAACATTATGCACTATATGGTAAAGTGTATCTGTCGGACTCTCATAACCGCCGATAACCGTATAGGTACCGTTTGGAACCTGAATATGATAGGTGGAATCATCTTTCATCTCAGAAACACTAGTCCACATCGTACTGGAATCAATTATCTTAACACCCGCTTGAAACCCGGTAGGAAAGGTCATGAATAATTTCCCCGATATAGAGCCTTTCGCCTCTTTAACGGTAAAGGTTAATCCGCTAGTACCTGCTGCCACATTGGTATAATCTCCACCGGGTACCACAACATAATCATCAGGTATGTCCCAGTCATTCAAACCTATGTAATAGCCGGGAATCCTGCTGGTGACATTGAGGATGAACTTTCCGTCCTGATCCAGATTAATAGCGTTACGATAGTTTATGCCCAGACTGTCCTTTCCGTAAGCGACTGCTTCAATATCGTCGATGATAGCGGTGATATCCCCCGACACCGTACCGGTAATTGTCGCGTCGGTGGATAACACATTGAAAGTAATTTTTAACGTATCATCTTCCTCCTTCACTTCAACATTCAAATCCTGCTTCATATAATTTATCTCTTTCAACCATAATTGCCAATAGCCGGGATAAACGTTAAATCTTACGACACCATTAGTATCAGTCAACATTTCCATAACTGAGCTGCTATTTGCCTCTTGTATCTGGACGGAGACATTAGGTACCGGCTCGCCTGTTCCGACCATATCAACAACAGTCACCTCCATCAGCCGATCCGCTTCCTTGATAAATATCTGAATACCACTCTGACCCGGCCCCACACTGTCGATAGAACTTGGGCTGATAAAATACCCCTGCGGCAAATCTTCGGCCCAGGTATTCAGCATGTACCTGAGAAACTTTGAATGCACCTTGACTGAGAATGTACCGTCGTCATTAATATCCGCATCTGCATAATACCAGACGCCTTTATCCCACTCCCACTGGCCAGTGGTATCAACGGCGACATTAATTCCAAAATCATCATTAAGGTTGACGCCTGCCGAGTCAAATATTTTCCCGCTTATTGTTGCGTTGGTGGTGTACAACATATAAACAAGACTCACCGTATCATCAGTTGCACCAACCGTAATTTTAATTTCCGGTGTCATATAGCTCTTATCACTACTCCAGTCACCAAACCATATCTTCCATGTTCCTGTTACTACTGGTGCAAAAAAATTACCGTTGGCGTCAACTTCGACTTCGAAATTCTTATCATCTTCACTTTCAAACCATAGTTTTACATTGCCAACCGCAGCGCCGGTTTCATTAACCACAAGTCCCTTTATAAACTGGGTCGCCTGTTCATAGACAAAATTCAGTCCTGTGATTGAAGCCACCACCGTTGTTTCAACCGGCTCCGGCGGTATCAATGACTGCCCGGCCAATACCTTGAACTCATCCTCAGAGCCTATCCAGCACTCTTTCCCCTGCAGACTGTCGGGTAGATACATCAGGTAGGTACCGTCGGCAGTGGAGCGGGTTATTTTTTCAAATTCTTCATCATCACCGATATCGACTTCAACCCAGACCAGTACATTTGCCAGCGTCCCCGACGGGCCCGAAACAGTTCCCGCTATCGAGGTATTTGTTCCTGCGCCGGGTTTTACCACCACACCCGCCGTATCCGGGCCGCCGGTATCGTCCAGTATCAGGACAAAGTTACCGGGAAACGGCAGTGCACCATCCTCCCAGCCGCTTTTCATTTCAATGTAGGCAAGTCCGTCAGCGACGGTATCATTTTCATCACCGCCGTCAATAAATTTCTCATTTTTCTTTTTCGAGTCATAAATAACAATCTCTCCGGCATCAATAACTCCGTTGGCGTTATCATCAACGAAAAGAACTACATCTGCAGAATCACCTACTGTGGAGAAGTTACCGGTTGCGACTGTCTGTTCTCCCATTGTAATGGTATCGGGAGTGAATTTCAGATTTGTAAATGCAAATGCACCGGCCACGAAAGAAACAACGAAAAAAGTGATACGACGCATACAACCTCCTCGGAAGGATTAGGATATAGAATTTGTTATTGAATTACCGAAATCTGTGTCCTTAATACTAATCCGTAATACTGATTATATTACATATTATATGGATACTTAAATATAGGAATGTTGATGGTTACTTAAATTATATCCGAAATATTGGAAATGTCAAGCCATTAATTATCAGCACCTGTGATTCAGACACTACAAAATGGCGTAGAGATTACTTTAGGCTCGCAGGCGTC
>CAZIYW010000206.1:0-4022 GCA_964543525.1 uncultured Fibrobacterota bacterium
AAGTTCAATGGGAAGTATAAATTCTTCAGGACTTAACGAGGTCACTCCCTGACTTTCAATCCAGATTTTCACTCGTAATCGCCAGGCATCACTCTGTCCATAAATGATCTGATTCGGCGCTTTCCCGCCTTCAGTTAAAACATTTTTTTCGACAATGACCGTTGTCGCGGGATCGGGGACTCCGTTGTTATTCCAGTCTATATCGGGATAGCCGTAGGGAATTGTATCAGCTTCAGTGATATAGAGTTTAATATTTTTTATAAAATCCGGGTGAGCTTCATATACCGAATCGGAAATGCTTTTATCAACAAGTGGTTCGCATGTGTCAATAACACCGTTGCCGTTGAAATCATATAATGTTTCAGGAGGTTGATAACCGTAATAGTTGGGATTATAATCCCTACGGCCGTTGCAATTGTAGTCATAAAAGGCCGGACCGGGATTATAATTCCGATCCCCTTCAAACCAGACTACATCTTCTCCTCTGAACAGCGGATACCCGGTGTGATCTGTTTCACCAGGATCATTTATATAGTTGTCGTTCAGATCTTCAAACACAAGGAGGGTATCTGCAAAACGCCACGTGACAAGTCCAAGCGTATCAATATAGACCTCTTTTTTAAAGATAATGAAACCCGTAATCTGCATGCTGAATGTTACCCGAGTTTCATCTTTGACGGGATTTCTGTTGATATCGGTCACCAGAGCAGCGCAATTCAAACCGTATGTCCCGTCATTGAATTCCTGAATATCACCGACATCCTTCCGGAAGGTAACATACGCTGGAGGACCGGCTATAGTGAATTTGAAAACCTTTGATGAAATGCCGGAGAAACTGCTCGCGATAACCCATACATCCTGCTGGTTACTTGGAGAGGTGCCGGAAATAAGAGAGGTTGCCGCAATACCACTAGCATTGGTAATCGCCGTTGGCGGGTAAAGATATTCACCGGCTCCGGGCCCGCTTGCCAGTTTAAAAGACAGCACAGCATCTTTCACCCGGTTGCCATTATTATCAAACGCGGTTGCATTGATAGTTGCGATGTCTCCACCGGTGGTAATAACCTCAGGAGAACCGCTTATCTCAATACGTGAAATGATATCCGCCTTGAAATAAACACTGAGTGAACCATTGGTAACTTCTCCTCCTTTTGAGGCGACTACCGAGATGACAGCGGTAGTGGCAAAATCGGGATTTTTCAGATAAAAAGCTATCTGGCCGTTTGCGTCGGTAGTTCCCACCTTCGTAAACAGGGTGTCGATAGAGCCGGCAGTGACGCTTATATTCACGGTCGCACCGCTGATTTTGGTAACCTGATCCGCTGCGTAATAGGTGATGGTAATGCGTGTCGAATCGGTACCGTTCGCGCAGTACGAATGTACCGTACCGGAGGCGGGGGTGGTATCGATAACGATATAGTTTGAGGAGTAATTAATTACGGCTTCAGCAGAATCACCTGCAGCATTTATTATTATAGTATCGGAGCCGGCGCCGGTCCCGACAACTTTACACCGTGCTTTTCCGCGGGTATCGGTGACGCTGTCGATAAGGGTAATGAGTGCGCTGCTCCCCTGTTTATTCCGGAAAACCACTCGTTCATCCGGGATGGTCTGATCTGCGGCATCCTTCAGGGTCATGGTAATTATACTCGAATCAATACCGTTGGGAACAATGCTTTGAGGCGCCGCGGTGGTGATAATTTTTATCCCGGTAAATTCAACTTTTGTTGTGACTTCTTTCGCCGTATCGCTGGTCATGGAAGCAGTAACGAGTGCAATAACATTCCTTTTCTCGCTTGTTAACGTAGCGGTTGCAATACCGTTCGAATCGGTGACATCGCTTGCGGTAACGTCACCGGCATTGGTGGTGAAGGTAACCGTTTCACCTGAAATAGGATTGAAGGTCTCGTTTTTAATTTTAACGGTTATCGTTGAGGCGCTTATCCCGTCGGCAGGGATGACATAGCTGCTCGCGTTGATTGTCATATAATGTTTCTGGAGAACAATGGTTTCATTCGATACGGTAATATCGGCGCTGGTGTCGGTTGATAGATAGGTAAAGGTGATAACGCGTGTTTCATTATTTCCGGCAAGTAGCGTGTCGCTGAAAAGAACTGTTGCATACCCGTTGTCGTCGGTGGTAATAGAGGCGGCGGAGAGCCACCCGTGTGATACCGATACCGTTACTGCAGCGCCGGTAATGGCTGTTATATTGGTCGTATCTTTCCAGAGGAAAATTTTTATCGCCAGTGTATCACCACTTTCAACAGGGTCAAAGGGCATGATGGTAATACGGGGTATTTCTTCCTGCACCGTTTCATTGGTTACGACAGGATTTCCCGCATCTTCATAAATGGAACAGACTAAAAGTCCTGCGGCGACAATACTGAGACTTATTCCCGTGATAATCGTTTTTATTTTCACAATAGAATCCTCCTCATAGTCGTTACTTTTTGACATCAGTCAATATGCTGTTTCTTCCAGTCAGATTATCATTATAAAGTTATATACTACCATAATGATATCTTTTTAACCGTCAAATGAAAAGGTTTTCCTGCAAGTATTATATTATCAATCGGTGAAAAGTTGTGCAATGGTTAATTTAAAAATGTATCCGGTTGTTTCAGTACTTCCGGCGGAAAACGATAAGGGATGCAAAGTATTTCGAGTGACGGCTCATGAGACAAATTAACAAAAGGAATTCCGGCAAGGGCCTCCTGGTTACGGAAGTGTCTCGGAAATCAGCGGCATATATGGCCGGTGTGCGCAAAGGTGATCGCCTTATCTCGGTTAATGGCGGGAAGATTCGGGACGATCTTGATTTTACTTTTTTATCATCCTGCGAGGAAATTGCCTTTGAGCTGGAACGGGGACATCGACGGAAGATACTTCATTTGACTCGTCAACCCGGCGAGTTACTCGGCATGGAATTCAAGCCCATACCGGTAAAACGATGCAGAAACCGCTGTATCTTCTGTTTTATTGATCAGTTACCGCGCGGTTTGCGAAAAAGTCTCTATGTAAAGGATGAGGATTACCGTTACTCTTTCCTTAATGGAAATTACATTACGCTCACTACTCTTTCTGAGAACGAATTGAGTCGAATAATCCGGCTCGGTTTATCACCACTCTACATCTCGGTCCATGCCACGGACCCGGAGATCCGCTGTGCCATGCTTCGAAATAAAAATGCCGGACCAATACTGCACCGGCTCCGCATGCTTCAGGATAACGGCATTTCATTTCATACACAGATTGTTGTCTGTCCGTCAATAAATGACAGTATTGTATTGAAAAAGACAATCAGAGATCTTCTGTCTATCACCGAGGGACTCTTGTCCATCGCAGTGGTTCCGGTCGGCTTGACCAAATATCATAAAAACAATCTTCAGATGGTTTCGCCGATGCAGGCGCGGCGGATTTGTGACATGGTTACCGGAATGAGTGCGCGTGATAAACGGCAACACGACGTCCGGCGTCTCTTCATTGCCGATGAGTTATTTATCAGGGCAGGCCTCTCAATACCCGAACGTGACTATTATGAAGCATATCCGCAGGTTGAAAACGGTGTCGGTCTTATTCGCCTTCTGCTCGATGAATGGCGTCAGGTAAAATCTGAACTGGTGGATAACAGGAGAAACGGTATAACGGGCGGGAAAAATAAAAAATACCTGCTTCTGTCATCCGTCAGCGCCTATCCGTATCTTGCAGACATAATCAGGGAACTGCGGAGGTATTTTATTGCCTGTGATATTACTGTCGAGCCGGTAGAAAACGGATTCTTCGGTGCGACTGTTACCGTAGCGGGATTACTAACGGCAAGAGATATCAAACGAGTTGTTCGTAATAAAGGTATGGGCATGGATTCCGTTATTATTCCTGAGGTTGTATTAAACTATAGGGGATATACCCTTGATGGATTTTCAGTAGAGAGGCTTGCAGGAGTGACGGGTAAAACGATTGTTGTGGTGAAGAATCTGGCACATCTTGTAACATATGTAAAGAGTGATTGCTATGACAAA
>CAZIYW010000207.1:0-3951 GCA_964543525.1 uncultured Fibrobacterota bacterium
CAATACTTTAGCATTGCCGACAAACCATGTTTGAGGTATTTTTTTTAACCATACTGTGTTAAATGTGACTGTTCGTCATCTGAGCAGTATGCCTTGTTCATGTAGATTCATCCAGAAAGAGGTAAAGACTCGACGTTTTTATAGAGAGATATGTTCTTCATACGGGAAGGCACAGGATATGAAAAAAATAGACAGACTCCTAATTGATGAATTGCTGGTTAAATCCCGGGAATCGCCTCGCCTTCGGACCCACTACAATCTCCATGAAGTTCTGAGTGATCCGGTACAGCGACTGTGTGTGGCATTTGAGCCGGGGAGCTATATCAGGCCGCATATCCACGATGACAAGTGGGAGATATTTGTCCTGCTGCAGGGTGCATCGACTGCGCTGGTGTTCGATGAAAACGGTACGATTACCGAACGGGTCGAGCTCTCTGCCGATGCCGGGGCACGCCTTATTGAATTCCCGCCGGAATGTTTTCATTCGATGGTCGCTAAAGAGCCGCATACGGTTATGATGGAGATCAAGCCGGGGCCGTATAAAAAACCGCCGGAGGAAGATTTCGCACCGTGGGCGCCGCAGGAGGGTGAGGACGGTGCTGAAGCGTTTGAGCGGTGGATGCATTCTGCGGATGTAGGCAGCAGTTATATTCCTCAATAACATTAATACCAATTTTATGATACATGGGCGTCGTTTTTTGTTATAGATACAACGCATGTATTTTTTTATTACAGGCTACCACCTGTTTGTGCGAAGAAAGCATGTCAACTTTCAGTAAAAAGATTTTTTTTAATAATGAGGGATCTTACACATGAATAACGAATGGCGCGGAATAAACGATTTTTATCTGCACAAGCAGGAAAACGACGGCAGTTCGAATGCCGAAGCGGTGTCTGTCGAGGAAGAGCCGACACAGAGCGCAGACTAGGAACCGGAAGTTCGGCTCTCTGAAGCCCGTTTCATTCAAGGCGAAGAGGGTTTTCAATTTAATAAAAAGTGTACAGTAAAGGCAAAGGTCGATTATTTAAAGGAAACCGCACGGAAAAAGGTCACATTTAAATTGTTTTCCGTGTATAACGGGGAAATTGAAGATATGAAACATCAGGGTGAAGGCTTTGAAGACAGCGGCTATGCAACCGCTGAATTGACGTTGTTTTATAATGAAGCTTACTATAAGGACACACAAAAGGGTCCTGACGCCAAAGTCACCTATTTCTTTACCGCATCGCACAGTAAAGGTGAAAAGGAAATAGAAAGTGAGCATGTGGAGATGCCGCAGCAGGATGTAACCCAAATCAGTGATGCAGGCCTTCATTTTATAGCCGGATGGGAGGATTTTCGCGGTGAGATATATAACGATCAGGCGGGACATGCTACGATTGGTTACGGTCATTTAGTCCACTACGGGCAGGTACGGAGTGATGAAGAATTACGTGAAATAACCGAAGTGGATGCCTGGAATCTTTTTGTTGATGACATGAAGATATATGAATCAGCCGTTAATCGCAACGTTACCGTTCCGGTAAATCGACAGCAATTTGATGCGCTGGTAAGCCTTGTTTACAATATAGGCGAGGGAAATTTCCTGAACTCCAGTGTGCTGCGGTATATTAATGCCGGCGATTATGCGCGTGCGGCAGAATCCTTCCTGCTATGGAATAAAATTACCGATCCTGATACAGGGGAATTAGTGGTATCGCAGGGTCTGGCAAACAGAAGAGAGGCTGAAGTTGAATTGTTTACAAATGGTATATACTGAGAGGCATGCCGTTGCCTGTCTGTTTGTCTTCCTGTGTATCGTTACTTTCTCCGGCAGCGTAGCCGGTAAAACTCCGGACACCCCTTGTGCCGACTCCGCCGGTTCAATAAATGATACCGTGACACGCCGTTGTGTTTCTGTGAATGAGCTGTTCGGCACCTGGAAAGTATATGATTTCAAGTGTGGTATTGTTTCCGCGATGTCGCAGGATGAAGCAGACCGAATGATGAATCAGTCACTGGAGATATCGGAGGACTCCGTAACAATAGCCGATATTCACTGCAGCAACCCTGCATACTCCCTTGTAAATAAAAACCTGCATGACTATTTATATTATGGCTACAGGACCGGACCGAAAGTGCTGGGACTTTCGGGAAAAGAGAAACTGTGTGTTGTTAACATTTCCTGCGGAGATTTTCCGGATAAATCAAAAAAACAAATCGAGGTGCTGCTGGAAATCCTGCATGTGGATGATGATACTATTATTGTGCCGTTGCAGGGGATCTTTTTTTATCTTCGTAAACAAGGATGATATTGTACCTGATTTTGAGAGGCAAATCAATGTTCTGCCATAAGTGCGGTTTTGAGTATGAGGGTGGTATTACCCGATGCGGGAAATGCAATACAGAACTGAAGCCTGAACCGCTCCGCAAGAAAAAGTATGTTTACAAAAATCTCATATTACTCGATTCGTTCACCAATGTGATGGATGCAAATCTCGCAAAGGAGGCCCTTGAATCGGAAGGCATTGAGGCACACCTGCTTGGTGACGATATGGTTGCGGTAAACTGGCTTCTGATGAACGCTATCGGCGGCCTGCGGCTGATGGTTCGAAGCGGTGAAAAAAAACAGGACAAAAGAAATTCTTCAGGACTATCATGCAGTAAAAGATGCTTCTATCCGGGAGGATTCGAATGCAATCACCTGCCCCTGCTGCAATTTAAAAAAAAATAAAAGTTCACAATCCATTCTGACTGCCGAGTCTTATATTTACGGGTTATATATCTCTACTGGTGGCAAAAATGCCGTCATTTCTCTCTATGCAGAGAATGAAATGCCGGGAATGCAACTTTATCTGGGATAAATCAATACATGACGAATAATCGTCGGAGGATAGTATTATGAACATACCGTTGTATATCGTTGACGCATTTACTAACAAACCCTTCTCCGGTAATCCGGCAGCAGTCTGCCCATTGCAGAAATGGCTTGATGACTCATTGCTGCAATCGATCGCTGCAGAAAATAACCTCTCAGAAACGGCATTCTTTATTCCCAAGGGAGATGCTTATCATCTGCGCTGGTTCACGCCGGCAGTTGAAGTGCCTCTCTGCGGTCATGCAACTCTTGCATCGGCGCATGTGCTGTTTAATCATCTCGGGTTTATACGGGAAGAAATTGTGTTTGAAACCATGCGCGGGGAGTTACGGATACGGCGAATGGATGATCTCCTGCTCATGAATTTTCCCGCGCGCATTCCGCAGCCTGTTGACACACCCGAACAGTTAATCAAGGGACTGGGTCTGCAGCCTATGGAAGTGTGCGAATCTGAGGAGACCTTTCTCGCGTTATTCGAGAATGAAAATATCATACGGGCGATAAAACCGGATTTTCCCGTTCTTGAAGAGCTGCATAACCCCGATATTATTATAACGGCTCAAGGCAACAGCTCTGATTTTGTATCCCGATTCTTTGCACCGCAGGTCGGGGTGCCTGAAGATCCGGTTACCGGCTCGGCCCACTGTACCCTTATACCCTACTGGTCACAGAGGTTAAATAAAGATTCATTGCGTGCGCAGCAGGTATCTGAGCGCGGCGGAGAGCTGTTCTGTGAGAACCTTGGTGAGCGGGTGCAGATTGGCGGGAATGCAGTAACCTATGCTGTCGGGGAGATTAAAGGACTGGGGTAAAAGGCTGCTGTTGTGTGGTAAGGATTACCATTGTACTTTACGTTGTATTACCGTTCCATAAACAGATTCCTGCTTTCTGCCTTATACTCACTATCCATAACTGTGAGTATAACTCACCAGTATATTTGTGGTTATAAAAATCAGGCATATAATACCAATCGCTCAATTGTAATATTAATTAAGAGAATGCAACCCAGTACATTAATCACTAATCCAACTTAAAAAAGTATTGTGATTCAGACACTATTTGAGAGCCGATAGTTATCCGTCTGGCCTCCAAG
>CAZIYW010000208.1:0-3872 GCA_964543525.1 uncultured Fibrobacterota bacterium
TAAAGGGCAATCGGGAGGGAGGTTGTTTCTTACTATTTTAATTATGCAACAACTCGAATATTGAAAAAAGTTCTGTATGATACACAGTGTATTTAAACCTGAGGAAGAATTTGTGAAAATGCATAGCAGATTTTTTTTAATCGTCATATGCCTGACATTTGTAATGAGTAATGCCGACAGTACGGATACCGTTCAGAGGAATGTTTCCGCTGATTCCACCTTTAACGGTGAAACCGCTAAAGAAGAGACTGCCGGTGGAAACGATGAGACGGTGCAGAAGTCGCCGCAATCCAGGAAGCTTTCCAGGAAAGAACGGCGCAGAAAGGGACGGGAAAGGCGGAGGAGATATAATATCATGTCACAATCTGCCCATGAATCGATGCTTGTCGGCAGCGGCAATCACAAACACGGATTTACCGGGAGGAAGGTTCGGAGGGGTAATACTCCCTTGAAACCACAGACATTTTGTCCCGTTATGGGTGGCCCTGTCAATAAAGAGTACTATGCCGATTATAAAGGGGTGCGCGTCTATTTCTGCTGTGAAGGTTGTATCTATCGGTTCAAACAAACACCGAATCTGTTTATTAAAACACTGGAACGGTATGGTGAGAAACCGGAAAAAATCAAATAACGTTTTGCTGGAGCACCTCCTCAGTCTTACGCTTTGTCATTTCGACTGGAGGAAGAAAGCCCTATTTCTAAAGGATCAATGACTTTCAGATATCTCCTTCCGGTTGAAATGACGGTTTTGGCCGGTATCAGATAGACGCTATGTACCTTACTGCTCAGCCCACCGATTATTCGTAATCCGGAAATTTTTCAATTCACCGTCGATAATATCATACTGCGCTTCACCCCAGGAATCCTGCGAGGATCGGAAAGAGATTCTGGCGTAGGAAAAGGCGCTGTTCAGTATGATTTTGGTAATCAGCGGAAATGAAAGGTAGGCAAATCCCAGTGAGGAAGGAAAAGGGGAGAAGGTCATTCGCTCTGCAAGGAATTCGTATCGTCTGATGATATCGGAGAAACTGCTCGGTTCAATAGGCCGCCGATCCTTATTGGTATAATCGAACAGGTATTCTTTTTCCAGTACCGGCCGGTAATCGAGGAAATTGTTCAGAATGTCAATATACTTTTTACTCAGATACACACTCTTTACATCCTCGGCCTCGATATAGGGTCTGAAGTCATTGATATTGATCCGCTTATGGAATTGCTTGTCAAGGACGCTGAAATAGAGATCCATATCGGAGTGTGTCGCTTTACTCAGTATGGTAACCTGCATCGAGTGGGGGAGAATCAGGTAGTCCGAGTTGTCAATGTAATTCTGCTTCGCCATAAAGTCGTTGTAAATCCGGTATATGAGCCGGAGCGTATCGTTCATTCGTGACAAATCTTTTTTTTCAATAGGTGCCAGTTCATGCCGCCAGTCCGAAAAAAATGTATCAAGCCGGGCAATAGAGCCCTTCTTGTATGCTTCCAGCAGAAGCGAACCCTCTTCCGTTATCCGTGACGGGTCGCAGTTGGCAAAGTCAATACGATGGCTATTGTTATATACATAAAAGGCCTTCTGCAGATTGTATCGTAATCGGTTGCGGGAAATAATATAGCTTGTTATGAACGGTAACGAGCAGAGCAGGGTAATATATCCCCAGTCAGGTTCGGCAATGGTAGTAGCGATACCGGCGCCAGCCAGTGGTATCCCCAGTATCAGCGAGAATGCATTGACCTGTTTCCAGGCACAGGCTTTTCGGCCATAGTCCCAGCTCTTCGATTCAGACTTTAATTCTTTGCGAATTTCACCGTTCAGGGTAAAAAAACCGATATAATCCGGCCGGGAGCAATTGTACTCATATTTAAAGCTGACTCGGGGATACAACATGAATTTGTGTGAACACGGCCGACACCCGATATGCTCGCCGGCTGCTGTGAGTGTCGTGATTACGAATAAAAAAATAGAAAATCGTTTCATAATTTCATTACAACAATCCGGTATAAACCTGTTCAAAAATGAAAATAAACATTCAGGAGCGCTAATCCCACTTCAGAGGGTGGAGTGAAGAGTAGTGTTGAGATTACCGCTATGAGGGTATTTACGTTTCACAGTCTTATTATATTTTACCACTTTTCCCTTAATTGAGCAATAGTCTTTGCGTTATCTTCTTTCCGTTAATCGTTACGAAAAGAATATATACCTTTGCCGCATTCTTTCCGTTAGAGCCGGAGGTGTCCCAAGTATACCGGGTGTTATTTTTTCCAACCATCGGTTTTGCGGTATGGACCAATCTACCCCGTAAATCATAAACGGACAGACCGTCTGAAGCTGAAGACGTTCCGGGTATTGTAAAGGTAAACATACCGTTTCTCTCAGTGACAGTCAGAGCCGGGTGTTTCGAAGAAAATATCTTGCCGGATTTAATCGGGTTGGTATATGCATAGGAAACCGTAATATAATCACCGTTCAGTTGCCATTCGGCATTAGTACCATTCCAGTCATAGAGAATTATTTTTTCAGGATTACCACGGGTATTATAGGTATAGACAAATTTACTCAGGTTTACCCATACCGATGACCCGGTATGCCGTATCTGGTCGATAATTTCCTGAACGGTGCCGGTTGTATCATAGAAGACCGTGCTTTTAAAACTGCTTTGCCAGATATTGGAGCTCGTGTCCCAGGCCTGCTCAATCCATTCGGAAAGGCTGCCGTCAATATAGGTATAGACATCAGAGTATCTTTGAATCCACTGACCCGAAATCGAGTCCCAGTCGTGTGAGGTAATGCGACTGATATAGTTGTTCGAATCATAGGCGCAGGTTACTTTGTAATCGTTTCGCCAGGTCCCGGTAGCGGAATCCCGGACAAGATTGATGTTTTCGATAATATTTGACTGAATATTATAGGTATATGCAGCAATTGCGGCGCTGTCCCACGTACCCTGATCCATAACCCATTCACATATCTGTACCGGTTTATTATGCTGGCCATAGGTGTAGAAATAGTTAAATAGCTCCTGCCACGAGTTTGCCGAATCGACCCAGATTGTATGCTCATTCTTGTCAACCATATTATCAGCCTGATAGGAGTATGTTGATTTATAGAAATATGCCCAGGCGTTTAACCCCTCGTGCCACTCCTGATCCAGACGGTCATGCAGGTTGTTCGAGGCATTGTAGGAATAGGCATACCTGCTGAAATTGCCCCATTTGTTTGACAGGGTGTACCATTCCTGCTCGATTATTTCAGCTAACCGTCCGGCGGAATCCAGGGAGTGGATAAACCGCGTTTTATTCTCAAAGGTTACCGTATACGAAACCCAGCCGTCCCACAGAGTCCATCCTGAAAAGAGCTTAACGTCCGTAAACCAGTCGCTTTCCGGTTCGATAAAAAATTGCGGGGTCAGTAATAGCTCAATGTTGTCATAATCCCATGTGTCGGATTGTACCTTGCCGCTAAGTTGAAAAAGGTGGGGATGCTTTGTAAAAGGAGACCTTTTAATCCGGTGAATGGAATTTCCATATATATTTGCGGCAGCTACTACGCAGAGGTAAATACACAGTATCATTTTCCTGTCGAAATAGAATGGTTTCATATAAATACTCATATAACAAGTATAAATGTTGATAATATCATAACGCAAATTAAACGTGCATATTAACAGGTCCTATGAGATACAAAAATATGGATGATAACTTAACATGGAAGGTTATAATGGCAAAGCCAAAGCAAATGATAGGGATAATTAAAGAGCAGTCTGAAGACAGCAGCTATGACGAACTGCTTCAGATATTGGGGTGTCACCTTTGTAATTTCCTGAAAATCATTGTATTCTAACAAATTCACATTGTAAATAATCGCTTAAATAATTATT
>CAZIYW010000209.1:0-3803 GCA_964543525.1 uncultured Fibrobacterota bacterium
TTTTCGATTATTTTTACGCCTGCACGGCCAATCTCAAAAAGTGGCTGGTGTACTGTGGTCAACGGTGGTGAACTTGACTGGCTGTGTTCAATATCATCAAATCCGGCTACTTTTATATCATCCGGTATTTGGAATCCCCTCTCCCGTAACGGCCCGATTGTATTCATGGCGGTCAGATCATCAATACAGACCAGAGCATCAAAGGTAACTTTTCGTTCATCAAGTAACAGACGCACTGCATTCGGACCGGAATCTATTTCAAAATTTCCGGGACATACCAGTGCAGGATCAACTTCCATAGCATGATCATGTAAACCAGATATAAAACCATTGTATCGTGCCTCAGCCTCATCATGCTGTTCCGGCCCTTTCATAAAAGCTATACGTTTACAGTGATGTACCTCAATCAAATGGGACACCAGATTATACATCCCGACCGCATTATCGATGACTATACTGGTAAACCCGGGAACGTCAAGTCCGACACACACAACAGGAATGTCACTGTAGCGCTGCAGAAACATCGCCAGCTTCTGCGTCCCGATCTGCGTTCCCACTGAACCGGCAAGAACAAGCAATGCATCCACATTCTCCTGACATATCAGATCAACAAAGGCAGTATCTGCGCGCGGGGCAAGGTCGGATTCCTCAAGCTCACTCCCGGCAAAACAAAGCAGTTGCCCTCCATGAAGCGACACCTGATGCCGTGCACCCGCCCATATAGTATTCTCATACTGATCGTAGAGACTGGTGAGAAGAATACCTGTTGATAATGTTTTATTTTTCCCTTTTTCCATAATTGCTGTCCTTTAATTATACCACAGATTTCTATTGAGATACATTAAAAAAGCCGTTTACTGCCATTTTTAAGTCCACCGCCGCCTGAAATTCCTAACGTTAAAGCTTCTACCGGTATTAATTTTATGATATGCCCGAAAACGAAAAACAGAAGCGATTCACCCTGTATTACTTTATTCCGGTAGGATATTTTTTTCTTTCCGGCTGTACCGCACTTATTTATGAACTCTGCTGGATAAGAAAATCTTCACTACTATTCGGCACCACCGTATTTGCAGCAAGCACCGTGTTTGCCGTTTTTTTTGGCGGTCTGGCCATCGGCAGTTATCTCGCCGGTAGATTCTCACGCAGAATTACCCGGCCGCTTATGGTATATGCTGTTCTCGAAATTGTACTCGGTATTATAGCGCTCTGTAATCCTTTTCTGTTTAGTATGTCTGAAAAATTGTATGGACTGTTCTATCCCGCACTGTACCATAATTTTATTCTCCTTTCAGGTATCCGGGGTATTATTATAACGCTGCTTCTTCTCCCCCCGACCATTATTATGGGTACCACATTACCACTGTTCTGCAGCCATTATACAAACAGCGAATTGAACATATCCCTTTCTATCGGTCTGCTATACGGAATTAATACAGGCGGCGCGGTTATCGGAGCCCTGCTCTGCGGGTTTTACCTGCTGCCAACCATCGGTATAACCGCCTCGATTCTGTTAAGCGGCTGTGTGAACATCGGTCTCGGTATCGGCATAGTGTTACTGCTTTATAAAACATTTCCTTCTGCACAGGTAAAAGATAATCCCCAGAGGGATTCCGCTCCTGAAAGAATCGATACCGCAGGACAGAAAAAAATGAAGTATATAACTGCATTCCTGTTCTTTGGAAGCGGTTTTGCCGCTCTCGGATATGAAGTACTTTGGATGCGCTTCTTATCGTTGATTATACACAATACAGTGTATACCTACACAGTAATGCTTGCAGTTTTGCTGACGGGAATTGTGATAGGTAGTATTATCATCGCATTTTTCGGTGACCGTATCAAACGAAAGGCCCTGGTTTTCGGCAGCCTCCAGATGCTGTATGCATTTTTCGTTCTGGGGGTTTTACTGCAGCGACCGGAGCGCTGGCAGCGTGTTATCGACACCCAGAACCTGTATCTCATCCTGCTGATCGCCTCAATCATCATGTTGTTACCTGCGGTGTTTTCCGGCATTTCCTTTCCTCTGGTTATTCGCATGATGATAGATACCCCTGAACGGACAGGTACTGAAGTGGGCATCATGTCGGCAGTGAATACATTCGGTGGTATAGCGGGATCACTCCTCACCGGTTTTCTTTTCCTCACCCTGCTGGGGTTGCATAAAAGTATCCTGCTCCTTACCGGTATTAACCTCGCTATCGGGTTCGTTGCTGTTATTTTTCTGGAAAAACATCTACACTACATAGGAAAAATTGTGCTCCCTGTAGTATGTGCTCTCGTATGGGTGCTGATTCCCCGTATGACCGGTACACACCTCCCCCGGGATTTCCTTGGATATAATAAAAACTTGGTAGACTTCAAAGAGGGGCTCAACGCCAATATCGCCGTTATCAGACAGCCTACACAACTCCATCTGGAGATCAATCGTCTCTGGCAGGGAACGGATAAGAAAAACCACCAGACAATGGCCTCCCATGTACCTGCACTGCTCCATCACAAACCGGGGAGGGTATTGAACATCGGCATCGGTGTGGGTCAGACAGCAAGCAGGTTCCTCTACTATGATATTGAAAAACTCGATTGCATAGATATCGAGCGGGAACTTTTCGGTATTGTACGCACATACTTCCCTTCTGCCTGGATGGATGATGCGCGTGTCTCAATAATTATTGAAGACGGCCGCAATTATGTCACCTTCACAGATAAAAAATATGATCTCATATCAATTGAAATCGGCCAGACATTCAGACCGTACCTGGCTTCGTTCTATACAGTCGATTTTTACCGGCAGGTAAAGAACCATCTCAATAAAAATGGTATTGTCTGCCAGTTTGTCTCACTTGCCTGTCTCGGATTTGATGAATTCCGCTCTGTTATCAAGACATTTATCGAAATATTTCCCCAAAGTATCCTTTGGTTTAACAACAATGAATTCCTGCTTATCGGTTCACGGGATACACCGGTTACACTTGCACAGTATCGGCTGAAACAGATAAAAAGCAACAGTGTTATACATAAGGACCTTTCCGTATCCTACTGGGGGGGGCAGAGATTCAGGCTTAATCGTCCGGAAGTTTTCATGGCCGGTTTTCTCTGCGGCCCGGAGGCACTGCACCGCCTGGCACAGCAAGGTATAGTGTATACTGATGATCGTCCGGTCCTGGAATACCGGACCGCGATAAATCAAGCTAATCCACCCTATATTGACTCTCTTATACCGTTTCTTGAATCTCCACAGGCTATTGCCGAATTCACTCTTCCTGATTCGATGATAACGGCAATCACAGGTATACGAAAAAATAATCTGGGAAATGTCATTGCAGCCGCGTTATACCACCATTACAAAACAATAAAAAAAGACATCCGTATCCTTAAGGAAGCATACCGCTATAACCCGATGCATGTTTCAGTTAACTTTTTTCTTGGTCTGGAATACAGCCGCATGAATGTTCCGAATAAGGCTCTTCACCATTTTAACCGGGTTCTCTACCTCCAGCCGGATCATGCGCAGACTCATGGCCAACTGGCATACCTCTATATGAAAATGGGTATCATAAATGAATCGGAAAAGCATTATACCAGCTTAATTGAAATAAATCCACACGATATTCATGCCTATAACAATCTGGGAGTACTCTATCTGAAGCAGCTTCGTTATAAGGAGGCTATGGAGCAATTTAAAAAAGCGCTGGCATTAAAGCCGAATTATGCCGGAGCGAGAAAAAATATGGAGTATTGTAAAAGTAAGCTTGCCGATAAGAATAACTAACCGAATTCGTAGGAATTGACAATTTTAATCTTTC
>CAZIYW010000210.1:0-3728 GCA_964543525.1 uncultured Fibrobacterota bacterium
CAAAAATTGATTGATAAAATCGGTATACATATTACGTAAAATGGAATAGTTAGGGATTAAAGAATGATCATAGCATCCCCATAACTGTAAAAGCGGTATTTCTTATTGACCGCTTCTTTATAAGCGGCAATAACCTGTTCTCTTCCGGCAAAGGCTGAAACCAGCATGAGCAGTGTTGAGCGGGGCAGGTGGAAATTGGTGAGTAAGCCGTCAATTATGTTAAATGAGTGACCGGGTAGTATCATGAGATCCGTGGTACCGGTGCCGGGCTGCAGATACCCGTCAGAATCGGCACAGTGCTCCAGTACGCGCACCGAGGTAGTACCGACTGCAATAATTCTGCCTCCCTGCTTTCCGGTACGATTTATCTCTTCGGCAGTATCCCGGGAAAGCATATACTCTTCCGAATGCATCACGTGATTCTCCGGATTCTCTTCTTTGACAGGACGGAAAGTACCAATACCGACATGGAGTGTTACAAATGAAAAATCGACCCCTTTCTGCGTACACTCCCGCATAAGTGTTTCGGTAAAATGAAGTCCTGCGGTTGGGGCGGCAACTGCGCCGTTGTGTCTGGCATATACAGTCTGGTAAGTATCCCGGTCATCCTCACGGGCTCTCCGCCTGATATAGGGCGGCAGCGGCATCTCACCATACTTCTGCAGTACCGCTTCAATCGAGTTGAAAGGGCCGGCATGCAGAGAAAATACCCGATCGCCGTTGTCACCTACCCGATCCAACTGCAGCGTAACGGATGAATTCTTCTCAAGCGAGACAATCGCCCCTTCCTTCAATCTGCGTGACGGCTTTACCAGTGCCTCCCAGGTACGGTGCTCTATTCGACGGGTAAATAACAGCTCGACACGGGCACCGGTCTCCTTGTAACAAAAGATACGCGCGGGCAATACTTTCGTATTGTTAAATACAAGCCGGTCACCTCGTTGAAGCAAACCGGGCAGATCGTTGAATGTCCGATGCACCACTGAACCCGATTCCCGGCACAGATGCAATAACCGTGATGCGTCACGCTTTTGCAGCGGCTCCTGCGCTATCAATTCCTGCGGCAACGGGTAATCGAAGTCACTGGTTTTCACAATGTATTTCGCTGTCTGCTGAATGATACTCTATAACCTGAATGAGGCTCTCACACCCAGACTCACTGTTGATCGCTCCAGAAATACCGGCTTTTTCACCATATATTCATTCCAGTAATATTCACGAATGTTTTCCCAGTAATGATCCTGCGTTTGTCTGAACCGATCAAGTACATCTAAAATATTTATTATATCAAGAAATACGTTAAAACTTGTAAAAAAACGGTGTTCTTCAATAGGCTGGCTGAATTGCATTTTGAGATCTATACGTTTATACCAGGGCACTCTCTTCATTCCAATAAAACGTACTCCTGAAGCATAAAGAGCAAGCTCATTGTATGGCAGCCCTTCTGAAAATACTCCGGAGAGAAAAATATCCAGTTTATCATGAAAAAGAACAACATTAAAAATAGGTCTGAGAGACCAGGGGATCTCCCACTCGTATGTTGTATAGATTCCATCCTTTTTTCGACGGGAACGGTTAAAATCATGCAGTAAACGAAATGAAAAACATCTTGATAAATCAATCGACAACTCACCTGATATACCCATGGTTAAAAGCGGTGTCGCATTTGCCGGCTCCCACCGAAACACGGCCGGGTGGTCATGTAATGCGGGGCCATGATCCTTCCACTTTACATAGCCCTGCAGAAGCACCTTGAATCGTGATAAAAAATCCTTCTGAAACGAGAGCGAACCCATATATGTTTTTATCTGTCGAGAGCGATAGGTCTGTGATGGCATTCCACGTACATCGGGCCAGGATGTGTTGATTCCTCCATGAGCTGAAATATAGCCGTTATTAAGGTTTATCCGTGTCCAGACACCGGGATCGATAAAGAGGGAATAATCCTCGTAAACCATTCCACCGCCGAGCAGATCGATACCATACAAAAACCTGTCCACGCCACTTTGTAGCCCGGCATGAGCTGTGACAAATACCTCTTTCTGTCCAACCTTCTCATTATCTACTGTTCCACCTTTTCTTATTACGCGGGCATTGGCATTCCAGTTCAGATACTCACTGCGGAGATTGCTCTTTAAAAGAAACGGGCCAACAGTAATATTGTTTAACTCTCCCAGAAAAGATCCATTTGAGTGGATTACTCTGTTTTCATTAATTAGAGTACCAAGAATTCTCTTCTGATTCGCATATTGATGCGATCCACCTCCGGTAATCCTCCACCTCTTGGAGCGATCGGCATCTTCCAGGGTAATACTTCCGACACCCCACGGAATTATTTCATCCCGTGTTGAACCGGGTGATGAATAGGCATCCAATGCCAGCCAGACTTGTTCTTTCAATACTGCATTTTTAATTCCGGTCTTACCGCAAAAGGTTATATCCTCGAACCATTGCGGATGCTTATGCTCATCATAATAGGAAATATCCCACCATATATATGAATTGTCAGCCCCGACTTTATACTGGATTAAATAGGCATTAGGCGCATTCACGGTAAGCTGATATATATCAGTACCTTTACGAAATGGTACACTTACACATAGTCCTGCATCATATGTTCCCAGCGTTAGCAATATTTGCGGTCTCTGTGTCCACTTTTCTCTGCTGACTTGAAAAAAACCGGGTTCCACCTTGATTACACCACTTGATGCCCCTGCATAATTACCGGGAATATCGCCGGTAACCATATGAAACCGCTGCAGGGCAGGTACCAGAATATTATTGATATCCATAAATGAGTGGCCGGAAAAATGGGCTGGAACAAACATAGGAACTTCATTGAACATATAGATATTATCATAGATGCTGCCACCGTGAATCAGAAGCTGGGAACCTGCCTCCGGTACCCTGTTGATACCGGGAGTCATGAATAGTATCTCATTAACATCATCATAAATACCTATCTCACTCTCTCGTTCAGGAATTACTATCACCTCTTCATTGATAATTCCTGCAATAACTTTGATGGTATCAAGCTGCTGAATTGATGAATCATTGAGATTATCAGTTACGGCAGGAAATACGGCGAAAAGAATGATAATTAATGACGGGTATTTCATTGGTATACTATATACGATAAAAGTAACGACTTATTTCTTAACAAAATACATTTATGACGGCAATAAGCGATTCTGTATTCACTGTGATTATGATTATGATTACGACACGATTTTATACTGTACCGAAACTAAATTTGACTTGGTCGACCATGCCATTTAAGTATTTTAACATAGTATGGAACTCAGTTTAGAAACAATTCCTTTCCTGGCCCTTTACGCGGAAACCCATTTTAAATTCTTCCGTTTATTCCCGAGTTTTCTTTTTCAGAAACAACCGGAAATCATATTCGATTCACCGAAAAGAATTGCGCCCGGCAAAGATATCCCCGTCATGCTTATCTGCAATGATATCGACCAATATCCTATTGATATACTTAATGTTAGAATATCCATTTCACAAAGTGGTTCAAGTAAAATTGTCTTCGATGAAACAGACCTCTCCCGCTATCTCATCGACCATCCCTACAGAGAACAGAGCCAGGTATTCCTGCTATTTATATCACACTACTTTTTAGAGCCGGGATTTTATGCGATAAACGGTACCCTGTCCTATAAAGACAAGTGCACCGGAAAGGAGCGGATTGTCTTAAATGACAACCTGCGTACATC
>CAZIYW010000211.1:0-3505 GCA_964543525.1 uncultured Fibrobacterota bacterium
GTAAAAATAATCGAAAAAATAATGCAGGGTGGGTCAGTATTGCCGGTAACGGTATTTCCGACCCATGTGATGATACGGGAGTCCTGCGGGTGCTCATCACATGAGATTTTCAAATCACTGACCCCCAGAGTCAAAGAAACTGAGGATAAAGAAGTCTATTACGATACTATAGCGAAATCGGTACTTACCAAACTGGAAGAGACCTACGGGTTTGATTTTACCCTTTCCGAAGCGGATGATTTGTCAAACAAACTGCGTAATTTACTGATGATAATAATTGAAGCTGCAACGAATACCACGCATATAGAAATTATGTGCGATACCCTTGAGGATCTGGTGACATCCTTCTTTGACAAAGGAATGACCGTATCTCTCTGGCAGGGGATTTTAAGCTGTATTTTTGAGGAGTTGACCCGTCTCTCCTCGTTTAAGGGTGAACAACCGGCTCTCAGTGCCTTATGGAGTAAAGCTCTGTTGGCGTTGTTTCAGGTTGAGTCCTATTTACAATCACAAAAACGAATCAATATGACACTGGAAGCGGAGAGTGTCCAGTATGTCGGCGATTTGTTGATTACCAGTTTTAATTTGAATGAGATAAAAAAGATACTGAATGATAAATTGCCGGTGGTGACTATCCGGGAAACATTTTTTTCTTTCTACGAGCGCGATCGGCGTCAGGCTTGCCTGATATATGCAAAGCAGGACGGCCCGAAGACGCTCGTTGAGCGAGTGGTGTTTCCGGCCAGAGAACTTATACCTGATGGTATTCCCCGGATACCGAATGCTTCTTACTGTATCATACCGCTTGAAAGTGAAAATCAGGAATTCGGCTTTGTGGTATTTCGTACGACGGATACCCATGGGGTCAAGTATAACACTCTGGCCGATAAGATTGCCGGTGCGGTAAACGGTGCCCGGCTGGTCGAGAAAATCAAGCAGCAGAATATTGCGCTTCGTAAAGGTGAGGAGGATCTGCGTATTACCCTGAATTCCATCGGGGACGCGGTCGTGGCGACTGATGCACGTGGCAATATCACCCGGATGAATCCTATTGCTGAGGAGTTAACCGGGTGGCAGTCATTCAAGGCCATGGGGAAACCGTTCTTACAGATTCTTACGGTCATTTCCGATTCTTCCCGTGATGACATTGAGAAGGTCATAAAGAAAATCATTGAAACAGGCAAGCCGGTCAAGGTACCCGGCCATATTTTCCTTACTGCAAGGGATAACACCGAACGGCGTATCAACTACAGTGGCGCACCGATACGGAGTGCTGACGGCCCTACCGTTGGTGTGGTCCTCGTATTCCGTGACGTGACCGAGCAATTTGTTATGGAAGAACAACTTCGGCAGACACAGAAAATGGATGCTATCGGTCAGCTCGCCGGTGGCTTCGCCCACGATTTTAACAATATGCTGGCGGGGATCATGGGCTATGCCGAGTTAATAGTCATGAAAGCCGGTGTTAATGCGAAGTTGAAAAAATATGGTGAAATTATTCTTAATTCAGCGGAAAATGCCGCAGACCTCACCCAGAAACTACTCGCGTTTTCACGGAAAGTAAAGATGCAGACCACTCCCGTTGATGTGCATACCTGTATCAAAGACGCAATTCAGATTTTAAAACACAGTATCGATCGACGAATTATTATTCGGAAAGATATGCAGGCTGCGGTTGCCACCACCTATGGTGACCCATCACAAATCCAGAATGCAATACTCAATCTGGCGCTCAATGCACGTGATGCCATGCCTGAAGGCGGTGAGTTGACATTCGCAACTACCGATGTTACCCTGGATCAGGAATTTAGCGAAGCGTCCACCTTTGATATACAACCGGGCCCCTTTATTGAAATCAGTATACGTGATACCGGCATCGGCATGACGCGGGAGGTACAGGGACGTATTTTCGATCCTTTCTTCACCACCAAAGATGTGGGAAAGGGAACCGGACTGGGACTGGCCGCCGTGTATGGTATTGTCAGTGAACACCACGGTGCCGTTCACGTATATAGTGAGTTGAATAAAGGAACCGTATTTAAAGTCTATTTACCGGTCGATGAAGCGGTAACTGTTGCAGAGAAAAATAAGGAAGAGGCTATTTATAACGGTTCGGGATGTGTACTTGTTATTGATGATGAGCGGGTTGTCCGGAACGTTATGGAGAACCAGCTCCAGGATATGGGCTATTCGGTACTTCTTGCGTGCGATGGTGTGGAAGGCGTTGAACTGTTTCAAAAAAAGCATGAGACCATTGACCTGGTAATACTTGATATGGTAATGCCCGGAATGAGCGGGCGTGATGCATTTAACGCAATAAAGAGTATTGATCCGGATGCAAAAATTCTCCTGCTGTCCGGTTTCAGCCGTGATTCACACATGGAAGATCTCATGAAACAGGGTGCCCTCGGATTTATCCAAAAACCGTTCAGGCGTGCAAAGCTGAGTAAAGTTCTTGCTAAAGAGATTAAAAAAACATAGAAAACGGGACGGCTGCTACGGTACCACCGCTTGAGTGAAAGACAGCGCCGTAGTGTTCCAATCATGCGCAGATATCTGAAAGCACAAGTGGAAAATTGAATTTTTCTGCATTGAGACGATAGTAATCGTCCATATTTGTAATATGAATCAGACATTTCCCTTAAAATTCATAAAAAAACCGTATCAACCCACATATTTTTGCTTATATTACTAAACAGGATAGAGCGTCCGGGGGCTGGTAAATAATCACACTCTTATTATTACATAATTACTTTTACATTCTGAAGAAGGATAGAAAGTAATGGTGCGCATATCCTTCCCTCTTTTTAAAATGCAGGCAATTATTCTCTGTTTTTTTACGGTTTTTCTATTTAATACTCCTGCATATTCAGATACTATTGTCGGCCCGCCGCCTGACGGTGAGACTGTGCTGCTGATTTATACAAGTGCTACAATCTATAACGTTGATTTAAAAGATGCTTTTAAAGCGGCTCTGGAGAGTATCGATCCGCCGGCTGTTGTTACTGAACTGGAGATTAAAAACGGTGACGGGAGCGGTCCCGGATTTTATGATGAGCTGGTTGCTCAAACCGGTGAAACTGAGTTGGAGGAATGGTGTCAGGTTTACGACCTGCGTTTCAGGGACGATAAAAACAATATCGGGTGGACCGGCCAGGATCAGGAGGATGTGCTTACTTACATCGGCAACAATACCGACTGGGAGCTGTTTGAGGATTACCTGAATATCGGAGGCAATCTCTTTTTACAGGGCGAGCACCATGATTATTATATCCGTGATGCCAACCTGCTTATGTTTATCAATCATGTGGCGCAGCAGCCCATTACTCAGCAATATGCCGATATCCACATGGATCAGGTGGCTATTGATGATTTTTCAGACGATCCGGAAAATTTTTCTACCGATTTCAATGACCTGCCGAGCGGTTTCATTACCGGTAATTTTGCCGGTGGAATAAATCTGTCCAACATCGGCAGCGGTCGTCCCATTACCACGCTGGACATC
>CAZIYW010000212.1:0-3398 GCA_964543525.1 uncultured Fibrobacterota bacterium
AAGTGCCTGCAGCCTGCAGTGCATCGGTCGGGCAGACATCAACACACCTGAAACATAGGGTACATTTTTCCAAATCAATTATATATGCGCGGCGGTAATCGATTGCACGACAATTGCAAATATCGAAACACGCACCGCACCGTATACACCGACGAATATCATAGAGGATCTCCTGCTCCCTTTTCTGTGTTTCCGGATTGTGGCACCAGCCGCAGGCCAGCGGGCAGCCCTTCAGAAAAAACACGGTGCGCATGCCGGGACCGTCAACGTAGGAGCCGTGGATTATATTCGTTACAAGGATAGTGTTATTTTGCGGCATGTCAAAAATATAAACAATTTCAACAACAGGCAGAAGTTTTACTATATATAGCCCAAATATAGCCCAAAAATAAAAAACCATTACACATGATTCCGCAACATCAATTCCTCTGGATGGGGATGCAGATAATATTGCCGCTTGAGATATGCGATATCATATTTGCGAACATAGTGCTGCAGGAGGGTCACCGGCACAATAAGGGAAATAATGCTTCTATAGTATGCATCAATAATTTTCATGAGCGCCTTTTTTTCATCAGGGGAAAGTAACTTTTTCAGATATCCCATACCGTGTTGCAGCACATTGGTATTCTTTTTCACCGTTGCATGGAATTTCAGACACGTTAAAAAAAGCTCTTCATACTGTTGAAGAACCGCCGGCATATTCCGTTTTTGTTGCTTTTGCAACAATCGCGCCAAGCCCTCTGAGTTTTGCGGAAATGTGTGCCATGAAAAGCAACGGCTCTGGGACTGGCCGTGCGTGGCGCAACTGTGGTACTGGTTACCCGTAATCAGCAAAGTGGTGAGCGCACCGTGCGGGAAATCATTACCCAAACCGGAAACAGGAATATCGACTTTGTAGCAGCCGATCTCGCTGAACCGGATTTAATGAGAGAGAATTTCAGTGAACGGTAAAAAAACAGGGCAAGATGCCTTTGATGCAATAGTAATCGGTTCCGGCATCGGCGGATTGACCACCGGCGCGATTCTGACAAAACTCAACAAAAGCGGGTATTACTGCTGGAGAAACATTTCGAGATCGGCGGTCTGACCCATGTCTTTTCCCGCGGGCGGTACAAGTGGGAAGTGGGAGTACATTATATCGGCCGTATGAGAGAGGGCACGATGCAGCGGGCAATATTTGATTATATCACGGATAAACGTCTCAAATGGCTGCCGATACCGGCACCGTTTGAACGCTTTATTTATTGGGATTATTTAAAATAGTCGCCGCCGCCCGTATTGCCTCGCGTAAAAAAACGGAAAATGCAGTAGCGTCACCCAAACCCATACAACCGGCGTATGCCACAGCAAGTGATAAAGTACTCGCAAAATTGGTGAAAAAGACTAAATAGTATATGAAAAAATGCGCACCCGATACCGGTAAGGAAACGGGAATATCATTTCAATTTGTACACATTGTCCAGATAATTCAGCACCGCAAGAGACTTGTCGTCCTTCGGCAGTTTAATAACCTGTGCAATATAGTCCTTTGCCTCCTGTGATCCGAGGTAAGCCAAATCACCGATGGATTTAAAGGCAAGATATTTATCAACTTCTTTAAATTTTTCATAATGTTCCTTAAGGAATGTGAATTCATCAACGGCACCAAGCGTACCGATTGCGCTGAGCGCGCAGCCGCGGATAAAACGGTCATCGTGTTCGACAAGTTTTTTCAGTGCCGGTAACGCTTTCTTATTATTGGTCATTCCAAGGGCAATGATTTTCCAGAAGACTTCATCATCTTCAATATCTTTATTGATAGCCGTTATAAGGCTTTCAACCTTTTCATCGCTTGCTTCCGTTTTAAAAACAGCGGCATTCATTTTCGCGGCAATCTCTTTAACCATAATTGAGAATGGCATGTTAAAACACGGATCCGCCACCTCTTTTTCAAAGGACCATATCGGCACTTTACCGTTGAAAAAATAAAAAGGAATGGGGTATGATGATCCGTCATTCGTAATAAAGTCTGCATAAAAAACATGGTGAGCGATAAACGGGTCAAAACCGGTAAATTTCATTGATACAAGCTGATAGTTCTTCACCTCCAATACCATATCCGCTTCACCTGATTCTATTACATCAACCGGTAACTTGCGTGATTTAAATTCGGCATCGAGTTCAACAGCCAGTTTATGAATTTAATTAACATTACTGTCGGACTCCTCGTTGTACCAGTACAATGAATTTTTTTCAACTCGCCGTGAAAGAGGCCCGATGCAGACATGCCACACTTTTCCCTTATCTCTTTTGTCAACCACCTTGATTTTAACCGGGTCTATCTGGTCAGAGACTTCTATACTGGAGGCTAGCGGTGTTTTATAGAGCAGTTCTATTTTACATCCGGTTAAGAACGTGATACTGAGAATAATTAGATACCTGAAGAGTTTCAGCATACCTGCTCCTTGTGAGGGGCTATAAATAAAGTAATTATGTGTTACACATGTAACGGTAGTATAAAATATAACCTATGGAGAGGGAACGTAATGGATGCTTGTTTAAAACCAGCTTTCTGAGGTTATTGTCAATTTACGAATATTTAAAAGGGACTTGTATTCGGGGACGAATGCAATTAGCCGACCCACTATGTATTTCACTTCATATACGAAACAATAAAAGCTATAGTAGAACAATAAGTAGATTTAATTAATGCCGTTCGAAAACCATGCAAAACCGTCATTTCGCTCGCCAAACCATATAACAATCTTTACACACCAGCCGCCACCGTTTCCCCCGCAACAACCGTTTCAATCTCTTAAATCCTTTATCATAATAGCTGACATTGGTACTGTTGCATACCGGGCAGCTTCGCTTTTCCTTTCCGGACGGGTAAAATCCTGTTGGCAATCGCTGCGTGATTCGTATCTCCGCCGTATCAATATCTTCAAAAATCCAATCCTGCAATGCAGCATAGAGGCCGCACTCCTTGAAAAGCTCCAGGAGCTTAGGGTTATTAACCACAATAAAAAACATACCGTCATTCTGGAAAAATTCCCACATGGAAACAATCATCCCGATACCCTCGCTGGAAATCATTTCACATTCAGACAGATCCAGAATAACACGATTTACATATCGCTTTTTACAGGTAACAAAATGCTCTTTCAACTCACGTACAGCTTTCAAATCCATCCATCGGCCGTTCAGCTTAATTACGCTGTATTTTTCGTTATGGGTACTTTCGAAAATCATTACATTTCCTCTGTGTAATCAAAATTGGTTAATACGGTGTGTAATTCGTGTTACGTAAATTATACCGTTCAAAGGGATGTATCGTCTACTTTTAACTACTTTTTTTAATTGTGATTCAGACACTACAAAATGGCGTAGAGATTACTTTAGGCTCGCAGGCGTCT
>CAZIYW010000213.1:0-3272 GCA_964543525.1 uncultured Fibrobacterota bacterium
GATATAAGAGTTTAAGCTGAACTTAATAGTATTGAAACACATTAGATTTTAAACGACCCATGAGACGGTGACCATCCTTGGCTATCAGAACCGGAACGACATAGTAATAATAATTTCCTCATCGAATATATCCCATGCTGCTTCAACGTTCAAATCCCTTTTAAAAGTATGATACTTAATAAGGCCCATCTGAAAACCGAGTCCAATCAGGTGGGAAACGGATGCATTGTCACTGCGGCAACTTTTATCAACGAATACATCCTTGGCAGCTGCATCGAAATAGTCATCGGTACCGGCAAAATTGAGCTGATAAAAGAGTGAACCATAAAGGTTGTCGGCATAGAGCCTGCCACTGTTAATATTGCGTAAAACGGGAAAGGTAAGGGCCGCGCGGGTGGCTGAGGTGAATAAAAAACGGTAATCGGTTGAATCGATATCCCCAACCCGGCCATAGACCACCTGATTACTTTTTATTCCGTAGTTTTCAGTACTCAGAATGAAAGAGCCGTAGTGAAACAGCGGAAACGCATGCCGCGCCTCAATACCGAAAATAAACGAGGCAACCGGCGTTATCACGGTGTCGGATTCAAGCACTGTACCGGCGCTGTCAACGGTCTGTACAACATCAAAAAAAGGAGTGATATCCGGCCCGATAAACCCTCGCAGTAAAGTAAGCCCGGCTTTATTATACGCGATATCCTCATTGATATACTGATGGTACATCCATTCAATCCAGAATGGGGCGGATAAACCAAAACCCGCTTCTTCGCCGAGAAACAGATATAACGGCATAATACTAAACGTGGGTGAAACCCCGATATACAAGTCACGGGTAACATGCCAGTTAATATAGGGATCGATATAAAACACCGCCGGTATCATGCTGATAAGGCCTATCTGCGCATCAAGACCGATAGTCGGTGCAAACCTGCGACTTTCAATACCGCCAAAGGGTACAAGGTAGGGTATAACTGCACTGGTACCTTCATCCGCGGTGTCATCCACAGTAGTATCCTGCCGGATGGCGAAACGGAGATCGTGTTTTAACGCCGGTGAAACCCTGCCGTACCGTTTCTGTAATTCCCGCTTCCGGTCATGGGGGCGCGCGGAGCGATTAACATCCGTCAACATCGGCGGGACTACCGATGCGTGATTGAATGCACCTCCCGTCTCATCGGTAGTATAAGTCTCATCCCAGTTTCCACTAACGACAATGGCAGCGCCCAGATACATATCTCTTTTATCAATCGCATCGGAACGGACCATGCCTATCTCTGCAGATATGTCAAGGTACATATCCCAGGAGGAATCCGGCCATTCACCTTCGGTTAACCGATCCTGTAATGCCCTGTCCATATCAAATAATGATGCACCGGTAAGAATCTCCCAGGACGGCCTGAGAAACTGGGACTTATAAGGACCGGGTTTAATCCTTACTGTACCTTTCGGTATCGGTTCCCTCCTGAAAAGGCATACCTGCGTGTTGGGTATTTCATACGGCACTGCCGACGGTTCAACTGTTCCAATCATAAAACCCTGCGCCGTATAGGTTGACACCATAAGTGTGCCGTCGGTATCAACCACAGGACAAAAGACTCCGCCGGTTACCGAGGTGTGTCGCTTCAGATCGGAACCGTCAGGGAGTAATGAATACACATTGTATATCCCGTCATAATCAGCGCTGAAATATATTCTACCGTCAGGAGCGGAGAAGGGTGTTTCCTCCTGCGCCTCGGTATTGGTCAACGGTTTGAGCGCGCCGTCAGTAATGTCCAGTAAAAACACACCGGCCTTACCATCAACGACCCGGGAGACAACGCAGGAGGCAGTGTCACCGTACAGCCGGGAAATATCGAGAAAAGGCTCTCCGGCAGTCCCTTGTACAACAGTGGAGAACTGTTTTTTCTTTAACGAGTATCGCACGATCGAATAAATATGCTCGCGGTACTGCACACACAGTAAATCTTCGCCGTTCGGTGATGCGGCAAGGGCATAGATACGTGCCGAACGGGTCAGCCGCTCTTCTCTGTCCTCTGCAGGATTATAAGCAAAGATATCATTAAAATAAGAGCCCTCTCTATTGGGAGTACGGGCCCTGATAAAATACACGGTACTGCCGTCAGTACTGAAATCCCAATCTGTTCGCGCGTAGCGAATACGTATGAGAGGTTTCTTTTCACCAAAGTGGGCGATAACCAGATCGGTACGGCAGAAATCATCCTTATGGTTCGTTAACCATCCCCAGTATTTACGATTTGGTGAAATCCTCGGCCGCGTATTGACTGTACCCAGTGCCCAGACAGGTGTTATCTCTGTCGGGGTATCAGGTATCTGTTTTTTATACTCTGCTTGACAACTGTCACGCCATTGCGTATACAGCGCCTCCAGGGAAAGGTTGAATGTTTTACTGAGATAACGTTCCAGGGTTAAACCGAAAAATTTTCGTCCACGGTTTTCGTTCCATATACGGGTGAAATTCTTTTCTCCGAGATTATTCTTAAGATACGCACTAAAGGCATATCCCTGATTATAGACCTTTTCATTGCCGATAATGTCATGGGTAAAATTACCCATGGCATCAAGCGACAGCAGAGAATTGTCAAGCATTGCACACCGCAGGACCATATCCCTTCTACTGTCCCAGCAGTCACTTCCCAGGCGTTCGGCGCCAAGCTGCGCTGTCCCCTCAACGAACCACAGGGGGAAAAATGAGGTCATGGCAATCGGCTCAGCATACTGGACGGTAACATTGGGTGAAGTATATTCCACCGAAACAGTCCAGTCCATAAGCTGCATGCCTCTTTTTTGATCCAGGGACATTATATGGGCAAGTTCATGGGTAATAACATCCCTCAGCCAGGCGGTACTGCTTCGGAGATCAAACCGGTCGGCCGGCACCCATACCATAATGGTACGCTGGGTCCATAAGGCAAAACCGTTACTGTAATCGTCATAATCCGCCAGTCCGAGATGAATCCCGGGCCGGTCATCAAACTCATACAGTGAATCCAGAACCTCAAATGCCTCTTCAGCTATTTTCCACGCAGGATATACTGCCGGTTCAGTTTTATCATAATAATGAATGTAAAAATGTTTGGTGGATACTGTTTTCCATTGGATTTCCGGGTGGTTGAAAGCATGAATTGATAGAGTATTGCATAAAAGAATAGCTAAAAGCATTAAAATGCTTCGGCTAATTTTCCGATAATCATTTTGCATATCTTTTCCTTAATTGATTATGATTCTCACAGTTATAGCGTACAAAGAATATA
>CAZIYW010000214.1:0-3157 GCA_964543525.1 uncultured Fibrobacterota bacterium
GAGAAAGTATGCATATCATCCGTTTCAACGAAGCTGAAACTTACGAACCGGAAAAGAACTGGAAACGGGCCAGCCTGTGCAACGAGCCAGACATTTCAATTGAGCACTTTTTAAAACCGCCGCTGCATGCTTCGCCGAAACACGATCATCCCAATGCCCAGATTCTCGTGGTGCTTGAGGGCTCGCTGGCAATTATCACCGATAAGGATGGTGAGCAGGTTCTTAACAAGGGTGATACGGCCTATATCCCCGGATATGAGCCGCATATCGTGAAAAATGTTCTTGAAACTCCTTCAGTAGGACTGGACATATTTGTTCCCGGCAGGAGTTTTGATTTCTGGTTGAAGAGAAAAAGCTAAATTACAATATCACTCCGGCTTAAAGCACACAAGGTAATATTCAAGTTTCTTTTATCTGCAATTTCCCGACACAAAATTGTATCACATCTATGGTGTCGATACATTTTTCTCCCATTTGACACATCTTTTTCCAGGCATTCCAGTCGGTACATTTATTAACAAATCCTTTAAAACGCTCATTTTCTCTATTCAAGCCGGGTAAACAATAGTACAATACACTTGAATTTAAATCAGGTATGGTCCTTGCACTACCTGTGGTGCAGATAAAAACTTTACAGAAAATTCACATTGCTTTCAGGAATATAAACCTAATAACCCATAAGGAAGTATATATGGGTTCCGATATTACATCGAAAGAGATACTCTCTCGCATTACCAAAGAGGAGGTGCAGGTCGTCGACCTGCGCTTTATGGACTTTCCCGGTCTCTGGCAGCATTTCTCCATTCCGGCAACGGAACTCAAGGAGGACGTATTTGACAAGGGGCTGGGCTTTGACGGCTCCAGCATCCGCGGCTGGCAGGCAATCAATGAATCGGATATGATAGTAAAGCCGGTACCTGAAACGGCATTTATCGATCCGTTCATGGCTGCAAAAACAATGGTGCTAATCTGCAACATCTGCGATCCGGTCACGGGACAGGATTACACGCGTGATCCGAGGAATATCGCCCGTAAAGCAGAGACCTACCTTAAAACATCGGGAGTCGCAGATACAGCCTTTCTTGGTCCTGAGGCGGAGTTTTTCATCTTCGACGATATACGTTTCGATCAGAACCATAACTACGGTTACTATTTCACAGACTCTGCAGAGGGACGCTGGAACACTGGCCGTGAGGAAAACCTCGATGAGAGCGGTTACTCGCACAACCTTGGCAACAAGCCGCGGTACAAGGAAGGGTACTTTCCGGTACCGCCCATGGATACCCAGCAGGATATCCGCAGCGAGATGATGCTTGCGCTTATTGATACCGGTGTGGAGATCGAGTGCCAGCACCATGAGGTTGCCACCGGCGGCCAGGCCGAGATTGACATGCGTTTCTCACCACTTGTCGCAATGGGTGACAAAGTGCTTAAATATAAATATGTGATAAAGAATGTGGCCCGCAAATATGGAAAGACTGTCACGTTTATGCCCAAACCGCTGTTTAACGATAACGGCACCGGCATGCATACGCACATCTCGCTCTGGAAAGAGGGTGGCAATCTTTTTGCAGGTGACGGCTATGCCGGCATGTCTGAGGCTGCTTTATATGCTATTGGCGGAATCCTGGCTCATGCCCCGGCGTTACTGGCATTCACTAATCCGACCACCAACAGTTACAAACGCCTGGTACCCGGATTCGAGGCGCCGGTCAACCTGGCTTATTCCAGCAGGAACCGGAGTGCCGCAGTTCGCATCCCCATGTACTCAACATCAGAGAAGTCGAAACGTATAGAATTCCGCTGTCCGGATCCGAGCTGCAATCCCTATCTGGCAATGTCCGCCATAGTGATGGCTGCCATAGACGGTATCCAGAACAAGATCGATCCGGGCGAACCCCTTGACAAAGACATATATGATCTGCCGCCGGAAGAGCTGGCACAGGTACCGACTACACCGGGCTCGCTGGGTGAGGCGCTTCTGGCGCTCGAAAAGGATCACCAGTTTCTGACAAAAGGTGATGTCTTCACCCAGGATGTTATCGATACGTGGATACACTACAAAATGGAAAATGAGGTGAATGCGCTGGCATTGCGACCGCATCCTTGGGAATTTGCGCTGTATTACGATATTTAAATGCAGGAAAATTCTTCCGAAGAGTCGGCAGACGTCTTATACAAATAATATCGTACAACGTACAGTCATGCGGCCCAATCGTAGAAAAACCCGGTATTTATTCCGGGTTTTTTATTACACTATCAAAAAAAATATAGTAATTTCAATAGAAGGGTTTATTTTAATGTAATGCAGATTCGAACCAATAACCGTGCGAGGTATCGGCAATGAAATTGTATCATGTCACATCCTTTTTAGTGATTTTCACTATCCTTGGGTATTCACAAGCTGTCGAGGAAGATACCACCTTTCTCAATGAAAAAATCAAGCGGATATATGAGATTATAACGGGCATGGAAAAGGGGATCCTGCAGAAAAAGAGGGACCTGAATATACTGCTGAATAAATACCCCCTGAAAGGAACCTGCGATCGGGAAGCCTATGACTCGCTGCATGTAGTCATTAAACATATCACCGCCAAATACGGCAAGGCCTTTTCCAGCTCCAATGAAGCTCTTGAGGAGATTTTCCGTGATGAGCCGTCACGATACGATCTGCTGCTGGTGCTGCTTGAAGTTTCTCATGAAGCGGTCAACGAGGCCGGTACTCCTTATGCAGCCGCATCCGCACAAAAACGGAATGAGTCGAAACCACGGTATTTAAACAGTGAAGCCATTCGAATCGTAGCCGTTGAGGTTGCACGCCGTAAAATCGTCTGGGACTATACCCTGCTGAAAAGTGAAGGGTGGTTCACAAAAGGGAACAGACGCAAGACAAACGAGTTTACCGAAATCGCCCGTCTCGCCGACAGAATCGGTTTTAACAGTTACGGTAAAAAAGCGGTCTATAAACTGAACGACAAACTGACTGAGTTTTACGAGACTATTACCGAATAGTGGTATTTACGGCGATCATTATTCGACCGTTGCTTTTATTCGATTCAACTGCTCAACATTTAAAGCACGCTTTCCATGACCGCAGTAAACATTCCTTAATACTACAGGCCGTTTTAACCTTCCACTTCCAGTTGAGGTTCAAGTG
>CAZIYW010000215.1:0-856 GCA_964543525.1 uncultured Fibrobacterota bacterium
TGTGCCAAGGTTGGCCGTTTTCAATGCCGATTGAATCTGATACGGGGAAAGTCCAAGCATCAATGCCTCCTGGCGGTCCATGATAAAGTGATATTCCGGCCGTCCTTTTGAAAACGATGTTTCTATATCTTTTAAAGAAGGTATCGATTGCATGACACTCATGATTTTGTCGGTAATCTCCTCGAGCGTGGAAAGGTTTTTACCATACACTTTAACATTTACCGGTTTATCGCTTCCCATCATATTCATGGCAAGAAAATCAAACTTTGCCTGGTTGTTCAGATTGGGCAGTCTTTTCCGTATAATGTCCTGCAGCTCCTGGCTGGTTAATTTCCTTTTTTCAGCATCGATAAGCCGTATGAACATCCGGGCGCTATGAGGGCCGGACAACGAGCCTTCATCACCACCACCCCGATCATCTTCTTCCCGGCCAACAGACTCTCCAATCGTCTCAACTTCAGGATATTCCCGGATAAGCTCACGGACCTGATCACAAAGAATTTTAGTATCTTCCAGCGGTGTACCGACCGGCATTTCAATTTCGAGAATAATAATTTTACTGTCTTCAGCAGGCATGAACTCGGCACCTACGAATTTCACCCCTATCGTTATGCTTGCAGCAACAAAAAGCGTTACAATACCGAATGTTTTCCAGGGATTACTCAACGACCAGTTCAGGCATCTCCCATAGAACTCCCGCACCGGATTAAACCACAGAGAGGTCTCTTCGGTCCGGTGTTCTTTAAAAAGAACCGACGCCAGCATCGGTACAATGGTCAGTGCTACCATGAGACTGGAAAGCAGGGCAAAAATAATAGTGATAAACTAAACAAATACAATACCAGTAATAGCCAAG
>CAZIYW010000215.1:866-3081 GCA_964543525.1 uncultured Fibrobacterota bacterium
TGTCAACTGTGCCGCAAGACCTTCGGAGAAAAGAAGCGGCAGGAATACAACAACCGTTGTGAATGTGGATGCGGTGATTGCCATTGCCACTTCCGATGCCCCCAGTTTCGCAGCCTGAGATCGCTCTTTCCCATGCTCCAGATGACGATAAATATTCTCAATAACCACAATAGCATTATCCACCAGCATACCGACGCCCAGAGCCAGACCTCCGAGAGTCATGAGGTTGAGTGTATGTCCGGCCAGGTGTATTGCGATAAAGGTCGCCACTATTGAAAGCGGAATGGCTATACCGATAGCGATTGTAGGTCGGATATTACGCAGGAAAAAGAGCATGAACAGAATCGCCAGAAAACCACCGACCAGGGCATTGAATGAGGTCGATGTTACCACCTGCTTTACCGGCTGTCCCTGATCAAGCACCGTCGCAAATACAAGTTCCGGGTGCTCCCTTTTGATTTTCTCCAGCTCCGAATTGACACGGTTTGATACCTGCAGGGTATTTGCGCCACTTCGCTTGTTGAGAACAAGAAAAACACATTCATCACCGTCAAGACGCCAGGAACTCCGTTTTTCTTTATAGGTATCTTTAACATCGGCAATGTCCCGAAGCCGTATCGGCGTTCCATCATCCGCATGACCGACAATGGCATTACGTATATCATCAAGCGTTTTGAATTCCCCGATGGATCGCAGCAGAAAATCCGTTTTTTTATCCACATGATACCCGGCAGGCATGTTAAGGTTCTGCGCGGAAAGGGCGGAGGTTATCTGATCCACCGCAAGTCCTCGGTAGGTGATTTTTGCGAGATCCAGGGCGACCCGTACTTCGCGTCGTTCACCGCCGTAAACCATCGCCTGAGCAACGCCGTCAAGCCGCTGCAGACGTTCAACGACATTGTCTTCAAGCAGCTTTCTCAATTTATAGGTGTCATCAATGCCTGAAACGCCCAGAAACATGATTGGAATCTGGGAAAGGTTGAATTTGTAAACTACCGGTTCTTTCATCTCCTTGGGAAGGAAATCCCGGATAAAATCGATATAATCCTTGATATCCTGAGCCGCATAATCAAGGTTGGTTCCCCACTCAAATTCGACATTTATGGCGGACATACCTTCCGAGGAAACAGAGCTCATTTTCTTTACCCCGGTTACTCCCGCGATAACACCTTCCAGCGGAATAGTAATTAACTGCTCAATCTCTTCAGGCGCAACCCCGGGATACTGGGCAACAACGGATACCATGGGGAACGTGATATCGGGCAGCATATCAAGACCCAGTTTACGCAGGGAAATAAATCCGAATACCATAATGATAAGACACAGCATTACAATGGTAACCCGTTTTTCAACGGAGAAATTAACAATGCCAAGCGTTTTCTTCATACTCACTCATTTTTAAAATTATAACCCTAATCGTAAATGGTATTCGTGGGCCAATAAGCCTATCGCTGTTAGTTTTCTACTCCACTATAACCACAGTACTGTCCGGCAAAGCTTTATTTCCTTTGACAATAACCATGTCACCTTCAGCCAGTCCCGAGATTATCTCCGCATATTCAGCATTCTGCCATCCGACGGTCACCTTTCGGGCACAGGCAATACTGTCCTGGTGTATCGTGAAAACCTTTGTATCAACAAGAGCATTAACCGGAACCGTAAGCACATCCTCTTTCGTTTCGGTAATAATTCGTATCTCTGTAAAATAACCCGCTTTCAGCAGGTGTTTTTTATTCGTCACCACAATTCTTACTGCAAAGGTATGACTTAATTCCTTCGCAGAGGGATTCACCCACTCTACCTCTCCGGTCAATACCGTATCCGGAAGAGCATTTACCCGAAGTTCAACCGACATTCCTTTTTTTAAAAGAGCAACGCTGTTTTCATCAACCTCCAGATCAATTTTCAGCGGATCAAGCCTGGTCACCTGAATCAATCCACCGGAACCCGCGCCCATTGCCTGTGACTGTGGGAAAAAGAGCTCACCCTCCTCAACGCTACGGGCGGTCACTATACCGCTGAACGGCGCGCGAATCATGGTGTTCTCCTCCACCTGCTTCAGTAAACGCTTTGCAGAAAGATAGGCGGACTCCACATTATCGAACTGGGCCTTGGAAAGTGCATTTTTCTCGTAGAGACGCTTATTACGTTCGTAGTTTGCTTTCTGCACCTCGAAATTGATACGGGTAGTAAACAGATTTGCATCATCCATTAC
>CAZIYW010000216.1:0-3029 GCA_964543525.1 uncultured Fibrobacterota bacterium
AAAAGATTAAAGCGATACAATGAAAGAGTTATAGTCGAAAATGAAAATTTTAATTCTCAGAAGCGTTAAAACCGGTATTACCAAAAATCAATATTCCATCTGCATGGATACACTGTATGCGGATCGATTTATCGGCAACATTACCGATAAAGGTACCTATTGCAGCGCCTGCGGGAAAAAGTGCGTTTCCTGCCGCAGTCATTATAGACTGGATTTTTCAAGCAATATTGCCGGTGTTATTGATTTCCCCTCGGTACTGCCTGCTATTATTGATGAACCGGAAGAGTATCTTCCTGACCGAATTCCTTCACATGATGTTATAATTGCGGTTGCCGTTAATGAAGAGATCCTCATTTCATTTGTTAAAAAATTTTCTGAATCGAAAGGGATTATTGTTCCCATTGAACGAAGTAATGTCATTTCGCCACACGCCGTTAGCGTTATAACGGAACTGTGCAGTGAAAAGGGAATAGAAATATCGTTTCCGAAACCCTTTTGTGCATTCTCTCCGGCGGGCGGTGTTTTAAAAGCATTCATGGAATATTTCAGAATCGGCAAACCATCAGTTGATTTTAACGTTGAGAATGGTACAATAACGGAAGCAAAAGTAATTACCGGTGCTCCCTGCGGCGCAACATATTTTACAGCCCGAGGCCTGGCAGGTAAAAATGTCGATGACGACTTACCGTTTATTATCGATAAGCAGTTGAGTTCCTATCCCTGTACAGCCGATACAGCGGTCGACAGAGAATTTAAAGATTCAATTACCCATCAGGCGGTTAAAATACAGCGGGATGTCTTGTTACGTATTAAAAAGGAGTTATAATTACCATGTTTCACGTTTCGGCACGACAGACGACAATGATTGGCAGTATGCCGCACACCGATGCAGAAAAGGCACTGGATATTCTTGACCGTTATCCCCTTTCAATACCGGTCTGGCCACAATTACCCAAGAGGTCATTTAAAGAGGCTATGGTCCCGCAATACAGCGAAGGATTCCCCGGCATTAGTGTTGATGAAGAGAATAAGCGGTTATGGATTGAGCGCAACGACGAAATGCTCAATGAAATGGCCTCATTTTATGAAGCGGTACTGTCGGACAGTGTTGATGCATTTTCTATTTCTTCTTCATACGCTGAAGGGTTTACTGCTTTCTGCAACCGGCTTGAAAAACAGGCGGGGAAAATACCTTTTGTTAAGGGGCAGGTTACCGGTCCGTTTACCTATGGATTAAGCCTGAACGATAATGATTCTAAGGCAGTATGGTTTGATGAACAGTATAAAGATATTGTTGTTAAAGGATTGGCTCAAAAAGCGGTCTGGCAGGCTGAACAGTTGAAAAAGTATGCGGAACAGGTGGTTATCTTTTTTGATGAACCGATTTTCTCCGCACTGGGAACGCCGACATATATCGGGATACAGGATGAAGAGGTTGTCAGTGTTCTTAATGAACTGTCGGAGACGTTACACTCGATCGATGTTGTGGTCGGTGTCCATTGCTGCGGGAATATGGACTGGTCGCTTCTTGCCCGATCCGCAATCGATATTATAGCCTTTGATGCCTATGAATTCGGTGATAAGGTTGCGCTGTACCCGGAAGCGATAAATGCTTTTCTGGAACGAGGAGGTGTGTTGGCATGGGGTATCGTTCCTACCGGAAATCCCGCAGATATAAAGAAGGAGACCGGTGATACTCTGAAACAGAAGATAGATGAATTAATGGCTCTCTTTATTCAGAAAGGAATGTCATCGGAACGTTTGCAGAAACAGATACTGTTTACTCCTTCGTGCGGTATGGGAACGTTATCTCCCGATGATGCGGAACTGGTGCTGAAATTGCTCATGCAGATCGGTCCGGACGGCTGTTAATAAGTGCTTGTCGATAGTTGACAGAAATTAATCAATTCGGGTTTTCGTATGGATAACGATTTTGAGAAACTCGGCAATGAATTACAGCAGATGGTTGATGCAGAGGCGAGAAAGGTATATTCCGAAAAGGTCATTGCCTGTGCTAACTATCCCGAAAATATCGGCAGAATAAATGAACCTGACGGTGTTGCAAGGATACAGGGCCTGTGCGGAGATTCTATGGAGATATATCTGGTAGTATCAGACGAAAGAGTCATCGATGCCCGTTTTATTACTGACGGCTGCGGCGCAACCCTCGCCTGCGGTTCTGTTGCAACGAAATTGGCAAAGGGTAAAAGCATCGCTGAAATACTGGAGATTTCTCCGGCAAGAATTATCAAAGAACTGGACGGTCTTCCCGAAGAGCGTCTACACTGTGCTATACTTTCGGTAAGTACCTTGCACAAAGCACTGGCCGATTATTTACTGAAAAAGCAGATGTGAGCCGTTATGAGATATAAAAAACAGATGCACTGTTTAGAGAATCAAGGATCGAGGTAAAGGTTTGCTGTATTCATTTGACGGCAGACAGCCGGTAATTGGTAAAGAAACCTACGTCAGTGAATCAGCAGAGGTGATTGGCGATGTTGTAATTGGTGACCAATGCTATATCGGGCATGGGGTTATTCTCCGTGGCGATTACGGCAGAATTGAAATCGGTAACGGCACTGCTGTCGAAGAAGGTGTCATTATTCACGCACCGCCGGACAGCACGTGCAGGATTGGTGAAAAGGTTACCATAGGTCATGGCGCCATAGTACATGGAAAGGAAATCGGCGCTCTGGCGGTTATTGGTATGGGTGCAGTACTCAGCATCAGATCCGGGATCGGTGACTGGACAATAGTGGCGGAGGGGAGTATTGTCAAAATGAATCAGGTAATTCCGCCGCAGGTTGTCGCCGCAGGAAATCCTGCCAGAGTAATTCGACATGTCCGTGATAAAGACAAAGAATTCTGGCTGTATGGTAAACAACTCTATAAAGATCTCGCAAAAAAGTATATAAACCATCCTATGAAGCCGGTAGATAACTGTTGATTTCTCATTCCAGTTGCTATTATTATATTAAATAAGGGCGCATGTCCTGTAGGTTCCATACCCTGTCAGTTCATTTCCTTTA
>CAZIYW010000217.1:0-2549 GCA_964543525.1 uncultured Fibrobacterota bacterium
ATACCGGTATTAAATTGTTGCTCAATCGGTAATTTTATACTATAATATTAACACTGACAATTTCAATCTCTCAGAAAGGGATGTTGCCGGGCAATGGATATAAAAACGGAAATTATCAATGATGTACCGATTCTTAAAGTAGTCGGCAGGGTGGTCTCATCAAATTCACTTGAATTCATAAAGCAGCTTAAGGCACTTGCGGAGCACGAAGCACCAAAGGTAGTCCTGGATTTACAGGAGACGTCATTTCTCGACAGCGCATCCGTGGGCATTATCTGTGCGACACACATGGATCGTTACAAAAACGGTAAAAACCTTGAAATTATGATCGATTCTTCGAAAAACAGTTTTATTCCCAGTCTTTTTGAGACGACCGGGTTGAATAACGTGTTGAATATTACACGGATTAGCTAACCCTCCTCACTAATCATTTCTTTTTGTCCTTTTGTTACTATTTATTATGTCTTCATCGAGAGTTATATTTGTTTTTGTTTTTTTTGCCGGGAACAGGTTGAAACCTGCCCTGGGAAAGAGAAAAATCCCTTGAAACGGATTGGAGGAAGGAACCCGAGACCTGGAGCAATGAGGTCAGGGAATATTAAATGGTGCCCAGGGTCGGAATCGAACCGACACGGTATTGCTACCGCGGGATTTTGAGTCCCGTGCGTCTACCAGTTTCACCACCTGGGCATACGTCTGTTTCTGTTTTCGGGAATATAAATTACTTTCTATAAAGGTTAGTAATCAAGGGTAACCGCTTAAAAGCTGTTTTTATTCTTTTCTCGCCGTTACGTTAGTTGCTTTTTACCCTTTACATTATGGCTCATACAATATTACAATTATTATCGTATACAAGAACGGGAGAGTTGCGTTCCATGAGAATTCTTGTTGTTGACGACTCGCTACCCATGCGGCTGTTAATCAAAAAAACCTTGAAAGAGATCGGTTATGTTGATCTCGTTCTGAGTGACTCTGCCCAGAATGCCCTGGAAATTCTGGGGAACGAGTCCTTTGATTTAATACTTCTCGACTGGCATATGCCTGAAATGAATGGATTCAAGCTGCTGCAGCATTTGAAGAATGCCGACGACCTGAAGCATATTCCGGTTATTATGCTGACCGGTGAGGGAGACGTAGCCAATGTTACCCGTGCTATTGACAACGGTGCTGAAGGCTATATACTCAAGCCGGTGAACCGGGAGTTGCTTCTTGTCAGACTTAAGGATATTGAATCGAACCACATACTGGGTCTGCGTAAATAGGGACGTTTTTTCCTGTTAACCTGTAACGAATCGCCCCGGAATGCAGCAGCTGGCCCTTTTGCTTCACTCTCGTCCCCGGGAACATATCAGCCCGAGGCTTTCGGGAAGAGAATCTGAAAAGTGGTTCCTTTGCCCTGTTCACTCTGTACGGAAATTCTTCCTTTGTGTGACTCAACAATCCTGTAAACGATACTCATACCCAGCCCGGTACCCTTACCGACTTCCTTGGTTGTATAAAAGGGGTCGAACAGTTTCTTCCTGACCTCTTCAGACATACCGCAGCCGTCATCGGTGACCTCCAGACGCCACCATTCCTTCATGTCTTTTGTGGCGATGGTTATAGTACCGCGCTCGGTGATGGCGTCTATTGCATTGGATACCAGGTTGATCAGTATCTGCTCAATTTCGGTTGCGCTGCATAATATGGGGCAGGAATTCGGAAGGTCAAGTTTGATTTCAATGGGTTTGTTTGCAATCAGATAATCAATATTCTGCTTCAGGTTGGCAATGATTTCATTTAAATCAAACCGCATTATATTCTCAACTTTTCGCCGTACCAGTTTAAGCATATTTTCAACGATAGTGGAGCTTCGCGCTACCTGATTCTGAATGATCTCGACTGTTTTACGGTACTCTTCTTCAGAGGCGTCGTTTTTCTGAAGCAACTGCTGTGCTTTACCGCTGATAATAAAAAGCGGATTTTTCAATTCATGAGCTATACCGGAGAGCATAGTGCCGACCACAGACATCTTCTCTGCCTGATACAATTGTCGTTCAATATCGATGAGTGTCTGGGTTTTTTCCTTGACTCTGCTTTCGAGGTTACGATTCATGGTATCAAGATACTCGGTCAGTTCCTTGATTTTGAGATGCGCTTTAAGGCGGAACATGAGGTCTTCATCCTGAACCGGTTTGTTGACATAATCATCGCCGCCGGCTTCCATTGCATTCAATCGTTCTTTTGCCTCCCGCAGACCGGTGACAAAAATGATCGGAATATAGGCCTCGGTCACTTTTTCTTTAATAGTCCTGCACGCTTCAAAGCCGTCCATTTCAGGCATGGTGATATCCATAAGGATCAGGCTCGGCAGATAATACAGGGCTTTTTTGACCGCCTCTTTTCCGTTTTCAGCGGTAATAACACTATACCCCAGTTTTTTCAGTTTTTTTGTCAATAGTCCCCGCATGGTCCGTGAATCATCAACGACCAGAACCAATTCCTTTTCACCCTCTCTTGTCGAGTAGACATATATAGTTTCCTCCTTTAGGTATACTTTGTATTCCCTG
>CAZIYW010000218.1:0-1750 GCA_964543525.1 uncultured Fibrobacterota bacterium
CGGCATACATGGTCATCAGGTATTCATAGGCATCGCCGAAAGCGTCGATTGTGTTTTCATGGTGATTATACATTCTTCGACAGTGTCTGCTGCGCTTAGTCGTTAAAGAGCCGGAAAACCACTATACCCAAAACAACAATTTTTACCGATTTTTGCAGATTGGGGTCTTATTTCAATTCAAGATAAGAAAATTCCTATCAGCCGCGGGATAGCGCAGTAGCTGCGTTGTAGTCGCGGCAGTCATACTTATTTCCCATATAAGTTCTTTAAATCGAGATGACGGATACAAATTTAACAGGAAAGTGTGATCCCCGTCACAGACTGGTTTTGTATCTTAATATATTTTAACTGAGATACGTGGTCGGTAAAAAACGATAAAGCGGTTGATTTTCCCGGAGGAAGAAGATCTGTGGCAATACCGGCATACATCACATTCATCGTTAACGGCAATGCGCTGAAGGGTTCGGTTACGTTCCCCGGTTGGGAAGGGACGTCCGAGGCTCATGAATTCAGCCATTCCGTCAGATTCATCGATCAGGACTGGTTTTCTCATAGAGTAACCCGCGAGCATGCTCCAATTGTATTTGTCAAGGTAGTCGATGCAGTTTCCGTGACTTTATACAAGCTGCTTAGTACCGGCAGTATAATCGACAAGGTTCAAATCGACTGGCTCAGATACAACGATCAGACCAGTACCGAGGAGGTCTATTTCCGGCATATTATCGAGAAAGCGAAAATCTGCAGCATCGAGATGTTCATGCCCCACGTGAAAAACAGCAGATTCGAGCGTTGTCCGCATCTGGAGAGGATCGCACTTCGTTACGACCGCATTGCCTGGCATGTGCCTCAAGGTACAATTCAATTTGCGGACCGCTGGCTTTACGGGCTTCTTTTAGAAGGCATGAATACCCGCGATTATGATGAGTTGAATGCAATGATGGAGCAGGAGGCTGTCACCGATGCGTTATTTGATGACGAGGATGAACAGCCAAAGGAGCGGCTTTCGGTGACCAACCCGCGCTGGGAGCATACCGACGGGCAATTGAAAAAGAATTCGCCCAACGTCGCTTCACCAGGACATATTATAAAGCTTGCGGCAGATATCAAAGGTTATGCGCCGGCCGGAAAGGTGGCGTTTGATATCTATGACGTCTCAGAAAGCACGCCTCAACTGATAGACACGGTGTACGGCAAGAACACGGAAGGTGTCGCCTGCGCCGAGTGGACAATAGAGGTTCCCCGTAAGGAGGGTGGTACCAGTGAGCTGAAACTGGCGTTTGAGGCTAGCGCGAGGAGCAAGTACAGCGAAAGAAAGGAGATTCCTCTTAATACCAATTCATTTACTGTACGCCTTTTTATCAATCCGGAGACAAAAGAGGCGCAGGACGATAAATATATCCTGCTCAGTTCCGATGAAAGGGTTCGTATCGAAAAAAACGTAAAAGACGATAAAATTCCCGGCGATGATTTTCTCGATCTTGAATTCACCGGCATTGAAGAAGACAGGGAGTATTCGCTTATTATTGATCAGGGAGAAGGAACGGAACCGTTTTATTCGTTTGCCGGTGTTAAAGGTTCACAGTTACTTTCCGGTGATGAGGAGATTATTTATGATGAATCGGAAGATGGTTAATTTGCGATTGTATAATAACGTTTGTGAAAATATTAACACAGTAGGAAATAGCGATAATTTATCTGTAACAAAGGAGAGTTCGGAATGAGCAATAGATTTCCCGGAGTTGTTGCTTCT